>NZ_QTVE01000008.1:0-136471 GCF_003460465.1 Ruminococcus sp. AF37-20
AAAATTTTTGTGGGAAATTCATTTACACAGTTTATTTTTCATACCCAAGCTCTTAGATCACAGGGACGATCTAAGAGCTTTTTATTTTGTTACTTTATGATTCATCATGATGTGCTTTTGACGGCAAAATTACGTTATTCGTATAACAATAAATAACTATTTTACGATACTTTTTAAGCTTTGCTCTGTCGAATTTCGTCAAATCCTCTATTTTACGAAAATATTCAATTATCTTGTTGCAATTTTATATGTTACCTTATACGATTCATATATTCCGCTTTCTGCTCAAAAGACGAGTGAACATAGCGATCAAGTGTAATACTTACATTACTATGTCCCAGTATTTCTGACAAAGTTTTTACATCAAAGCCGAGTTTTATGCAATTTGTGGCAAAGAAATGTCTTATAGCATGAAAATGTACTGACGGCAAATTTCCGTTTTTTAAAATCTTGGCAAACCTATATTGTATCGTCCTTGGTTCTATTGGCTTTTTCTTGTTAGAAAGTATGTAATTATCATTATCTCCTCTGTTGTTTTTCAAAAGCTCTAAAACACATTTTGGAATGGGAATTTTTCTTTTTGAAGACTCGCTTTTCGGTTCTGCAAGCATAAGCTTAGTTTTGTATAGCCCATTCTTTACTTGTATTCTTTGTAAAGTCTTATTCACACTTATGATACCCTGTTCAATGTCAATGTTTCCCCATTTTAAGGCACAAAGTTCACCTATTCGTAAACCCGTTACTCTTGAAAGATAAATTCCTATGGATGTAAGATCATTCTTTTGAGCCAGTATATCACACAGCTTTTTGTCTTCATCGTCATTCAATATTCTTATTCCAACTCTGTGTTTCTTCGGCATTACAATACCGTCCATTATATTATCTATCTTATAAGTTTTATACGCATATTTGAAAATAGATTTCATAAGAACCAAAATGTCAGTAATATAACGATTTGAGAGATTTTCCTGCTGTTTTCTTCTGATAAAATCATATATATCGTCATTGGTTATTTTACATATACATTTCTGCCCAAAGAAAGGCAGAATATGTTTGTCAACTTTTAAAATATAATTTGCAGCGGTTGATTCTTTTATGCGTATTGTGACAGTGCCAAACCATTCATCATACACTTCTGTGAATGTTTTTCTTATTTGTGTTTTAGATATAAGATCAATGTAATATTTTTTCATCTTTGCAATTACTTCATCATGCGTTTTGCCGAAAAAAGCATGATATTTTCGTTTTGATCCTGAGGTATCCAAAAATACCCTTCCCTCATATCTTCCGTCTTTTCTGAGATAAACATTTCGATAATTCATCTTAAATCCTCCAAATTTCAGTAAGTTTTTTCATATATATTGTAAGTTTTGCTGTTTTTAATTCTATTTCTACATTTTTTGTTCATACTTATTGACAAATACAGTAATAAGGTGTATAATAACATAGGTAAACAAAAATTTACTTTTGAGCTTATGTGCATCTGTTATTAAATTATATATCCTATATTTTCGATTTTAAAGTGCATATTATTATGACAAGCTTTTTTCGTAAAATAGAGAATTTGACGAAAAGGGGATAACTGGCAATGTACAAGATCGACCCGATAGTAAAAAAGATTAGTTCCAAAATAGTTGTCTGCACAGGTGATCAAAAGCTTGAGTACTGTTCAGGTATTGAATTATCAAAAGCTCAATTTGATAAGAGATATGTTATTGATAGGATCTATGCAGAGAATGAAAGAATAATCATTGTTCTGAAAGAGGCTGAAATAAACAGCACTGATTGGTGTCAGGATAAGGACGTTGGGTTCTTTTAGGCGATATGGTTATGACTTGAAGTATAAATGTAATATCAATATTGGAGAATAAAGCTTGAATTTGTTAATTATAGGTGCAGGACAGTATGGCATGGTTGTCAGAGAGATAGCTCTGACAACAGGCCGATTTGACAAAATTGATTTTTTGGATGACAACAATGCTGTCGCTATTGACAGTACAAACAATATTTCAAAGTGGGTAAGTGAGTATAAAATTGCGATAGTAGCGATTGGAAAAGCAGATGTGCGAGAAAAATATCTGACTTTGTTGAAACAGTGTGGATATGAGCTTGCAACGATCATTCACCCTGACGCATATATTTCACCTTCAGCAATGATTGGGAGTGGCTGTGTGATCGAACCCAAAGCGGTCATATATACTGATGTCAGAATTGGCGACGGATGTTTTATTTCTGCTGGAGCGGTTGTAAATCACAACAGTGTTGTAGAAGACACTTGTCATATAAATTGTGGAGCAATCATAGCATCAGGTGTTATTGTGCATAAAGGCACTAAAGTTGATTACGGATTGGTTTTTACTGGAGAGAAGTAGAGTATGGATAAGAAAAAAGTCAAAAGGTTTATAGGAAAGTCTGTGGCTGTTTTAGCTGTGGCTTTTGTAATACTCAGTATCGTGTCAAAGCGTAAAAAAAGAGATACTGTTTATGATAATGAGCCAGAGCAGAAAAATCCTCTTGAGGGTAAAAAAGTCATTTTTGTGAAAGACGAGAATGATAAGGAAAATGCTGATGGCATAAGAGGTCACCTCGAGGCTATAGGTGATTGCGACCACAAGCCAGGCTTATACGAAAGATACATAAAGAGAGGCATTGACATTGTGCTTTCTTTTGGAGGACTTGTTGTTCTTAGCCCTGTTTTCGCTTTGACAGCTTTAGCAATAAAAATCGAAGATCCGGGTCCTGTATTTTTTACTCAGAAAAGAGTAGGGCAGAATAAAAAGTACTTCAAGCTACATAAATTCAGATCTATGAAAATGTGTACTCCGCATGATGTGCCTACGCATATGCTCGACAATCCTGATCAGTACATAACCAAGGTCGGCAAATTTATAAGGGCGCATAGCCTTGATGAGCTTCCACAGATCTGGGATATTTTCATAGGCAATATGTCCGTAATAGGTCCTCGTCCGGGACTTTGGAATCAGGATCTGCTTACTGCGGAAAGGGACAAATACGGCGCAAATGACGTAAAGCCTGGACTTACAGGCTGGGCGCAGATAAATGGCCGTGATGAGCTTGAGATACCTGAAAAAGCTAATCTTGACGGCGAGTATGTTAGAAAACTTGGTCCGATAATGGACGCTAAGGTTTTTCTCGGCTCGCTTCATGTGTTTGGTAAGGATGATTCTGTTGTTGAGGGTGGAACGGGTGAGATGAAGAAAACTCAGACTGAAAGTACCTTAGACGCAAAGAAAAAAATATTGGTGGTTTGTCAATACTATAAGCCTGAACCGTTTCGTGTTTCTGATATATGCGAAGAAATGGTACGACGTGGGCATGAAGTTCAAGTTGTTACTGGCTATCCAAATTATCCAGAAGGAATTATTTACGAGGGTTATGGAAAGGGTAAACATATTGATGAGGTGATCAATGGCGTTAGAGTGCATCGGTGTTATACAATTCCTCGTCAGACCGGATCTATTAAGCGATTGCTGAATTACTACAGCTATGCGGCATCATCTACGTCATATGTTCTTTCCAAGGATTGTGTTGCTTCAGATGGAAAGCCATTTGATGTTGTTTTTTGCAATCAACTTAGTCCAGTAATGATGGCAGATGCAGCTATTGCTTATAAGAATAAATATAAAGTTCCTATTGTAATGTATTGTCTTGATTTATGGCCTGAAAGCTTAATAGCAGGAGGTATTACAAGAAGTTCGATCATTTACAAATATTTTCATTATGTAAGTGAGAGAATATACAGAAAAATGGATAAAATCCTTATTACAAGCCGTATGTTTTCTGACTACTTGACTTCAGAATTTGAAATAAATGAAGATAAGCTTAAATATCTTCCTCAGTATGCTGAGGACTTATTTGGTTGTCTATCTCCAAAACCAGATGACGGGGTATACAACTTTATGTTTGCAGGAAATATCGGTGAGATTCAGTCTATTGAAACGATAATAAGAGCAGCAGAAATATTGAAAAAGGAGCCGGTCGTTTTTCATATAGTCGGTGGTGGCACGGATCTTGATAGACTTAAAGATATGGGAAAAGATTTAGATAATGTGATTTTTTATGGAAGACGCTCTCTTGAGGAAATGCCGAAATTATATGCAATGGCAGATGCAATGCTTGTAACATTAGCTTCTGACCCAATTTTGAGTCTGACGCTTCCAGGCAAAGTACAATCTTACATGGCTGCAGGAAAGCCAATAATAGGGGCTATTGACGGTGAAACAAGAGTTGTGATTGCAGAAGCAAAGTGTGGATTTTGCGGAAAAGCTGATGATGAAGCGGAATTGGCAGAAAATATCAAAAAATTCATTAGTAGTGATAACATATTAGAAATGGGTAAGAATGCTCGAAGATATTATGAAGAGAATTTTGATAAAATGCTTTTCATGGATAAGTTGGAGTTTAACTTGATTTAAAAGGGTTATATTGTGAAAGTATTAATGATAAATTCCGTATGTGGGATACGCAGTACGGGACGAATTTGCACTGACCTTGCAGAAGTGCTTGTTGAAAATGGGTATGAGGTAAAGATTGCCTACGGCAGAGAAACAGTGCCGGAAAAATATCAGAAGTATGCCGTTAGGATCGGTACGGATATTGATAATAAGATCCATGCGATTCAAACGAGGCTGTTTGATACTCATGGATTTGGCTCAAAGAAAGCCACTGCTGATTTTTTGAAGTGGGCAGATAAGTATGATCCTGATATCCTGCATTTGCATAATATCCATGGATATTACATAAATGTTGAAATGCTTTTTGACTGGATAAAGTCAAGACCACAGATGAAAGTTATCTGGACATTGCATGACTGTTGGGCATTTACAGGGCATTGTGCATATTTTACTGCTGCAAATTGTGATAAATGGAAGACGCAGTGTAAGTGTTGTCCTCAACTTAAGAGTTACCCTACTTGTAATTTCAACGGCAATGTTGAAACTAATTTCAAAAGAAAAAAGTCAGCTTTTACTGGGGTAAAAAATATGACGTTGGTTACTCCGTCAAAATGGTTGGCGGGATTGGTCAAAGAGTCATTTTTGAAAGATTATCCTGTTGAAGTTATAAATAATGGCATTGATACAAGTATCTTTAAACCGACACCAAGTGATTTTAGGAAGAGATATCATATTGAAGATAAAAAAGTTCTTCTTGGTGTAGCTGCTGTTTGGGACGAACGCAAGGGATTAAATGATTTTGTTAAGTTGTCAAAAATGCTTGATGATGATTATAAAATCGTACTTGTCGGTTTATCTGAAAAGCAGATAAAGGAAGTGCCTGACAACATTATAAAGATATCAAGGACGAACAGTGCGGTCGAGTTGGCTGAGATCTATACTGCGGCTGATGTATTCTTGAATTTGACTTATGAGGATAATTATCCGACGGTAAATCTTGAGGCTCAGGCTTGTGGTACCCCAGTTATTACTTATGATACGGGGGGAAGTGTGGAGAGTGCGAAAATATATGGTTTGAGTGTTAACCACCAAAATGTCGATCAATTGATTAATGCTATTGAGAAAATAGAGAGCATTGAACGAAAAAAAATTAATATTGATTGCAAGAACGTGGTAAAAAAATATTTGAAATTATATATTAGTAAATAAAAAAATAAAGATTAATACATAATTAAGGAAGACAGCTATGAAAAGTCAATTTTAAATTGGCTGTAAATTTAAAAATCTTTTTTGCAGTAAATTAGGTAATCTTAATAAGGCTCCATGGTGGGCGATTTTAAACAAATCTATGATGTAGATATCAAGACTACTTAATTGCAATTAAATTACGCATCGTCAGTTATCATTTTCTAGATGATTCTAACGAGTTTGTTGGCATAGTACACAAGGACATTAGAGTGGCTCCGATTTTCAACCAATTTGAAATCATAGTAAGCCTTGAGGTGGCATTGTTTTTAACAACATTGTGAACTGCATTAACAAGTGCATATTTGAAAACTTTAGATTCACATTTAAACATCTTGACTTTGTTATTCTAAGCAATAAGATATTGAACATGATTGTTGCTGTAGTGTGCCGTCAATTCAAGACAAATGATGAGGCTGTTTTTGTCTGGAGAATCTATCTTGGAAATCAGCATTTGGAAGCCATTATTGCCATTTGTAAATTTGGACGATTTGATTAGTTTTTCTCCATCGGAAGGTATGGCTGAAGAAAAGTAATAGACTTGGGCAATGTCGATGTCTACATAAATCATGATGTTGTATTTGCATTTCTAAAGTTTGCTAACGTGAAATTCCAGCAGCGATTATCATCATAGACGTGATGGAAATAAGTCCCCAGATTACTCTGATAATATCTAGATATAAACAATTCGGATAAATGTAGTCGCAATACACTCCTACGTGTGGGTAGAACTACGGTGCAAAATAAAAAGTTCGCATTATCTGAATGTATTTAACTACATTATTAAAAGAAAGGAAACACCTGATAATTAACTTGCCAATTATCATATAAATGGAAAAATGGTTAAAAAAAATAAAAAAAGCAGATTTTTATTAGCTTTGTTAGTATATATATCTATTTTCTTTTTTTTATTAATAATTTCGATGGTAATAGATACTACATATGATGCAAAAAAATTGTTTAGTGCATGTATTGCAGCATATGTGATTATTGGAATTTGTTTAATAATTCATATCGGAACAAGTGGGGGAGATTTTTTTGAACCTATTACATTTATTTCAATTTTATATATGATGCTGTTTATCTTTGAACCTATGATTGATGTTTATGAAGATAATTTGAATTGGTTTGGAGGAAATTATACATCTTTTGGAGTCAAGGGAACTTGGATTGCTATTGCAGGATATTTAGGCTTTTTTATAGGATATAGAGTAGAAAGATTTTCGTTTGCTACTTTTTCCTATAATAAATTGAGATATAAAGTTAAGAAAAAACCAGAAGAAATGGAAGATGATGCTTATTATACAAAAGTGGCAGTAATTTTTTGGATAGTTTGTTATTTTATATCTGTACTATTTCTTCTTTTGTCAGGAAAAAGTCTTGCCTTCATTTTAACAGGGGGTTTAACTGGAAACGGGGATTTATTAGAATCTCGAAAAATGTTAGGAGCATTATCCATGTTCAGCTATTGCCTTGTTGGTGCATGGATGCTGTATTTTGTTTATGGAAAGAATAAAAGTTTGAAAGTAATAACATTTATTTTAACAGTTTTTATTTATTACATTAGAGGGTATAGATTTATTATTATTATATTTGTATTGGCTCCCATTGTCTTTGTGTATTTATATAAACAAAAACGTCCCAAATTTGTAACGATAACAGCTGCTATTATAGTAATGATCATATTTGTTGGATTTGTTGCAGCGGCAAGAAATAGTGTTAGATATGGTGGTGGTATTTCGAATGATATGGTTAATTGGGATGCTGCTTTAGAACAGGTTAAAGATAATTTTCGTATATATAAAACATACTATGCATTAGTTGGCTATGTTCCCCAAGAAACTAATTATTTGCATGGACAACAGATTTTCCTTTATACAGCATTTATGTTCGTTCCAAGAATCATTTGGAAATCAAAACCGGAAACATCGGCAGGTTTATATTTAATAAGAGATGCTATTTCAGAAAGTGCTTTTTTATCAGGAACAGCATATCCTATTATTGGTGAGTTCTATATCGAATTTGGCAGTGCTGGTGTTGTTATTTTTATGTTTTTATATGGATACTTGAATAAAAGTTGGTTGAATAGATATGGGCTATCATACTCAAAATTTGATAAAATTATGTATAGTATTTTGCTATTATCAAATTTTCAGATTGTGATTAGGGGATATACACCATCAAATTTTTATATGGTTATATTTTTTGTTTTACCGTTATTATTTATTAAATTTTTAAAGGGAATAAAAAGAATATGAAGAAAATTAAAGTTTTAGTAGGACATCCTGGAAAACAGCATTCATTAAAATTAGCTGAGGCAATTTTAAATGATTCAAAATATGATTTGATTTATGCAACAACGGTTTATGATAAGAAAAATTCATTTTTTATGAGAATTGTAAAAGCAATTTTATCATCCAAAAATAAGGAAAGAGCAAATGCACGTAAAAGTGAACTTTTGGAAGACTCTCAAGTTATCACTTTTTGCTCTATATTGGGATTATTTAGAATCTTTTTAGCACATTATGATAAATCACAAAAATATTTCCAAAAGATGACATGCTATTTAGGCGATGTTTTTGGATTGAAAATGGCAAAATATGCTATAAAAAATGATATTGATATTATTATTACATATGATACTTTTTCTCAAAAATGCTATGAATACATTGATCATTATGCTAAAAAAAGAATTATTAAGGTGATGGATGCTTCAGCAGCAAATCTTTCGTATCAAAAGAAAATATTTGAAAAAGATATGAAATGTTCACCGGAATTTGCGGAAAAGTTAAAACAGGAAATTTCATTTACATTAAATGATGAAAGACAAAATTATTATATTGATGAAGCAAAACGAGCAGATTATATTATTGCAGCATCTGAATTTTCGAAGAAATCATACGTTGCAGTAGGAGTTCCCAAAAAAAATGTTTTTGTGTGTCCGTATGGAATGGATAGCTTAAATTATGAAGAAAAACATATTGGCAAAACAGATGAGTTAGTATTCACTTTTATGGGAGGAACAAGACAAGCTAAAGGTTTGTCTTATGTATTGGAAGCTTTTACAAGATTATCGAATAAGGATACAAAACTTAATATTGTGGGAAAGGATAATTTGGTACAGGATATAAAGAAAAAATATAGAGGAAACATAAAGTATTGGGGACAACAGTTACACTCCAAGATACCAGAAATATTGTCAGAAACAGACATACTTTTGTTTCCTTCTTTGAGTGACGGCTTTGGGTTTGCGGCGGCTGAGGGAATGGCAGCGGGATGCCCTGTTATCGCAAGCGAAAATTCTGGCATTGCTGATTTAATTGAGGATGGAATTAATGGATACGTAATTCCTATACAGTCTACAGAGGCTTTATATGAAAAAATGTTATGGTTTGCTGATAATCGTGAAAAAATTCAAACGATGTCTGATAATGCAGTACGCACAATAAAGAAGATGACTTGGGAACAGTATAATCAAAAGATCTTAGATATACTAAAATATCTTACTCAAAATTAAAATAATATAAAGTGAGAAACGTTAATTTATGAAAAAACTAGTAAAAAATTATATATATAATTTGATCTATCAAGTATTTTTAGTAATTGTTCCACTTATAACAGCCCCATACCTTGCAAAGACATTAGGATCTAAAGCATTAGGAATATATAGTTATATTTGCTCAGTTAGTAGTATTATAACAAATTTAGGCTTGATTGGACTTAATAATTATGGTGCACGGGAAGTTGCTTATTCTAGAATTGAAAAAAGAAAACTTGATAAAGTTTTTGCCGATATTAATATACTTAGACTTATATTACTTTTGATTATTTCTATACCATATTGGATAATTATCCTACAATCTTCATATAAATTATATTTTTCAATCCAGTATATTTTAATTTTTTCAACATTCATAGATACGTCATGGTTGATGATAGGTCTTGAAGAGATGAAGATTGTAGCTTTGAGAAATTTTGCAGCAAAACTCATTACAGTAATTGGCGTTTTTTTGCTTGTGAAAAATTCAAATGATTTATGGATTTATTTTGCTATTTTCTCTGTTGCGACTCTTGTTACGACATTGAGTTTGATTTTTCAATTAAAAAAATATATTAATTACGAGCATTTTGATTTAAGAAATATGTATAAACACATAAAAGGATCATTGTTGTTATTTTTACCACAGATAGCAACTATTATGTATTTACAAGTTGATAAAATCATGTTGAAAGCAATGTCAGATACAAGTCAAGTAGCCTTTTATGATCAGGCAGAAAAGATAGTTTCTATTCCGTTAGCACTTATAACAGCTTTAGGAACAGTTATAATGCCTAAATTGGCTACAGATTTTAGGAATAACCATCATAAAGAAATAGAAAAAACTATTCAAATAGTTATTAAATTTTCATTATTTGCTTCATTACCGATGATGTTTGGATTGATGTCGATTTCAAAAACGTTTATCCCTTGGTTTTTAGGAAGTGAATTTTTACCCGTTGCATCAGCAATAGTAATTATTGCACCTATTATCGTACTTAATTCGCTTGCTAATATATCAGGAAATCAATATTTTACAGCTACCAATCAAACTCGAATTATGACTATATCTTATATGGCAGCTGCGATTTTAAATATTATTATAAATGCCATTCTAATTCCTATATGGCAATATAAAGGTGCTGCAATTGCGACGCTTTTATCGGCACTTATTTCTGTAATTATTCAATACTCTGTAATGAGAAAACAAATAAGCGTAAAAATGGCGTTTTTGTCTTCATCAAAATATCTATTAGCATCATTATTAATGTTTTGTATGTGCTATTTTTTGAGAACTTTAGGAAGCACTTGGTATATCACTTTAGTGCAGATATTTATAGGAGTATTGATGTATATTGTTATTTTACTGTTAACAAAAGACGAAATGCTAAAGAAAATTATTTTAACATTAATGAAAAAAGGAAACAAAACATGAATAAAAGTGTTATTAAAGTAACTATTATTGGAGATAGTATAAGTCAGGGGTTAGGAAAGAAAAAAATTAATTATTGTGAAAGCTTAAAAAATAAAATAGAGAATTTAACAGGTGTAATATGTAATCTAGAGAACTTAGCAGTGACTGGAAAAACAATAATATATGCTAATGAAATTATTGAAGATATTATTAAAAGTGATCCGGATATTATACTTCTTTTTATGGGCAGTGTAGATGCTTTGATAAGACCGAAGCCAGAAGGCGTTTTTTGGAAGTGCTTACCTAAGCGTTATAAGTTGAATGGTATGTTAGATCCACGACCTTTTTATTCAAAAAAGCGGTGGAGATATATACCAGAACATATTGATTCATGGATTCGATGGCATTTAAAAAAAGTTTTGATGAAATTTTGTAAAGTTTATTCTTGGGTTGATGAGGAAACATTCGAAAAATATTATAGAGATTTTGTGAGAAATTTTTCAGATAAAGAAATTTTGGCAATTTCTCCTGTATATGTAGATGAAAAATTCTTTCCAGGCTCAAATTATAATTTGAAACAATATAGAGATATTATATCTAAAATATGCTCAGAGCAGGAAAACACACATTTTTTTGATATTTATTCGTGCCAAGAGCAGTTAGGATGGAAAGAAAATCCGTCAATTTATGGAGATGATCATTTTCATCCAAGTATATATGGATATCAATGGATGGGAAGTATTATTGGAGATAAAATATCTCAAATTATAAAATTAAATAAAAAATAGGATGCGATAAACATGAATATAAAACAAAATTTGTTGTATTTTCTTTGTAAAACGATATATAAACCTTTGCCAATCGAAGCAAATGATGTTAAACGTATTATTTCAGTTGAATATAAGAATTTATTGATTGAAAAAAATACAACATTCAATATTTGTAAGCTGAACATCCAAAATAAAGAATATTATTTTAGAGAATGTAAGAAACATGTAGAATTTGAAGAGTATCTTGGAAATTTAATTGACGAATATGTTGATTCGTTAAAAGATAATAATTCATTAAAAATAGAAATTGTTAAAGTGCGGAGTATTTTAATGAAGCAAGATGTTATGAATAAACTATTTAGAATGGGTATAGTTAATGATAACTCTTCAAAGATTTCATATTTTTTTAAATCAAATGATATTTCAGTTTGGGGAATACAAGAACTTGAAAATATTGAATTGAGTGAATTGAAAGATTTGTTTCAGTATTTATGGGGAGAAATTTATTCTTATCGATTGAATGCTGGATTAAAAAAAGGATCATATCAAAGCTTTAATGCAAGTAAATCTTTGGCAACAAAAAAAATAGCTGATTTATTGGGCTTAGGATATCTAATACCGGAGACTGAATTGGTTAAACTAGTTTTTCCTGATGGTAATGAGAAAATTGGAACACTAATGTCCGCTGTTATTGGGGTAGCACCTAAAAAAATGTCATATGCAGAAAAACAGAAAATCACGCCTAAATTTCAACGAGATTGTAATTCTTTAAATGTATTGGATGCTATTTGCCATGAGAGAGACCATAGACCAGGAAATTATTTTGTTCGATTAAATTCAAAGGGAGAAGTAGATTCATTGGAAGCATTCGATAATGATGCACCGATGACGTTTTTTCTTACAAGTAATATTAATTTAGTAACATATTGGGAAAGTTCCTCTTTGTTATTATCGGATGGAACTTTAAATCTTAAACATGTTGACAAGAAATTATCACAAAAAATTTTGGAGCTTAAAGACGAAGAAATCGTGGACTCCTTAAAAATGATACTTAGTAAAATTCAAATTTGGTTTGTATGTAAAAGAATACATAAAATGCAGAAAGCTATAAAACACACAATGCAAAAGAGTGATGATTTTTTTATCTCGGATACAGAATGGAACAAAAAAACAATAATGGAAGAACTGGGCGATGATAAAATAAATTCATATCTTAAAATTTTTTGTATGAGTTCTCTAAAAGAAAAAAATTATGATGATTAAAAGAACTTATGTTTAAAATTGAAGTTTTAAAAAAGATAAATATGTAATTACTTCATGATACAAATGAAAGAATATAGTTTAGGTAAGTAGTAAATAATTTACTATGATAAAGGAGCTTGTTAACATGTCTTTATTCACAAACAAAACCCTAATGATAACCGGAGGCACGGGATCATTTGGAAACGCAGTATTAAACAGATTTCTGGAAACAGATATCGGAGAGATCAGAATATTTTCGAGAGACGAGAAAAAGCAGGACGATATGCGTCATGAGTATCAGGCGAAAATGCCTGAGGTAGCGGACAAGATCAAGTTCTACATAGGCGACGTAAGGAATTTGCAGTCCTGTAAGGACGCTATGCATGGCGTAGATTACATATTCCATGCGGCTGCACTCAAGCAGGTACCATCTTGTGAGTTTTTCCCAATGGAAGCCGTAAAAACTAATATTATCGGTACGGATAATGTCCTGACAGCCGCTATCGAGGCGGGCGTTGAAGCAGTAATATGCCTTTCAACTGATAAAGCAGCCTACCCTATCAATGCCATGGGTAAGTCAAAATCTCTTGAAGAAAGCGTCGCTATCGCTAAAAGCAGATATAGCGGAAAAACTAAAATCTGCTGTACTCGTTATGGTAACGTAATGTGCTCTCGTGGATCTGTTATCCCTCTGTGGATCGATCAGATCAAAGCAGACAACCCTATCACTGTAACTGAGCCTAATATGACTCGTTTCATTATGTCACTTGAAGAAGCTGTCGACCTTGTACTCTATGCTTTTGAGAACGGTGAAAACGGCGACCTGCTTATCATGAAAGCCCCCGCTTGCTCTATCGGTCTTCAGGCTGAAGCCGTTACTGAAATGTTTGGCGGCAAAAAAGAGGATATCAAGGTCATTGGTATCCGCCATGGCGAGAAAATGTACGAAACACTTCTTACCAATGAGGAGTGCGCAAAGGCTATCGACCTTGGCGGCTTCTATCGTGTCCCTGCCGATAATAGAGGTCTGAACTATGATAAGTTCTTTAGAGATGGCGACGCAGATAGAAATACTCTTACTGAGTTCAATAGTAATAATACAAAGCTCCTTAATAAGGAAGAAATAAAGGAAAAAATGCTTAAGCTTGCATATATCCAGGAGAGATTGGCTGAGGATTGATATGTCAAAGAAGTTGGTCATCCTCGGTGCAGGCGGATATGCAAATACTGTAAAGGACGTTTCTGAACAGCTGGGCTATGATGTGATAGCTATGCTGGACGATAGATTTGCCGACCGCACACTTGATTCTTTTACTAAATATATTGCTGACGATACGGAATTTATTCCTGCCTTTGGAAATAACGAGTTTCGCTTGTCTTGGTGCGATAAAATAACTAGAGAAGACGGCAGACTTGCCACTGTTGTGCATCCTACAGCTTATGTAAGTCCTACCGCTTCTATCGAAAAGGGCGTTGTGGTGCTTCCGAAAGCTGTTATCAATACAGATGTGACAGTGAAACGTGGCTGTATCATCAATTTGGGTGCTATCGTGGACCATGGCTGTGTGATCGAACAAGGCTGTCATATCTGCCTTGGAGCAATAGTAAAAGGCGAAAATAGGATAGCAGCGCTGAGTAAGATAGAAGCCGGAGAAGTTGTGCAGCTTAGACAGTATCCTGTGAATAAATGATTTTACCAAAGGTCGTGGCTGACCTCGGGAGGAAAGTATATGGAACATAATTTTAAATGGAAAAATGACGGCAGAACAAAGGTAATGATCGGCTGCGGCACCCGCCCTGAGATCATTCGCCTGGCGGCTGTAATAAGAAGATGCCGTGAGTATTTTGATACCTGCGTTGTGTATTACAATCAGAACTGGGACCGCAACCTCAGTACAGTTTTCTGGGAGGATTTTGAGCTGAAAAACACTTTCGGCGAGTTCGGCCCTGATATTCTTGTTCCTGTAGTAGGCGATAATCTGGGCGTTACCTGCGGAAATATTTTCGGCAGAAGCTATAAACTGCTTTCAGAATTGCAGCCTGACGCTTATCTTGTCCTTGGAGATACAAACAGCTGTCTGTCAGCTATCTCCGCTAAAAGACTTCATATCCCGCTTTTTCATATGGAAGCAGGAAACAGATGTAAGGACGAGTGCCTCCCGGAGGAAACAAACAGAAGAATAGTTGACGTTATCTCTGACGTAAATCTTTGCTATTCCGAGTTTGCAAGAAAGTATCTTGCTGATACCGGACTTCCAAAGGAAAGAACATATATGACAGGCTCGCCTATGGCGGAAGTCCTTCGTGGTAATCTGGATAAGATTCAGGCTTCTGACGTTCTTGAACGTATGGGTCTTGAAAAGGATAAGTATATTCTTCTTTCTGCACACAGAGAGGAGAATATCGACACAGAAAAGAACTTTACAAGTCTGTTTACTGCAATAAACGCACTGGCTGAAAAGTATGATATGCCAATATTGTATTCCTGCCACCCGCGTTCAAAGCATAGACTTGAAAAGAGCGGCTTTAAACTTGATCCTAGAGTAAGAGTAAACGAGCCACTGGGATTCAATGACTATAACTGTTTGCAGATGAATGCACTTGCTATCGTTTCAGACTCAGGCACGCTTCCTGAGGAGAGCAGCTTCTATCTTTCAATAGGTCACCCTATCGCAGCAGTTTGTATCCGTACTTCTACCGAGCGCCCTGAAGCACTTGAAGCAGGGGACTTTATCCTTGCAGGAATTACAACAAAAGAGCTGCTCAATGCTACAGATATGGCTATCGAAATGAAGCAGAAAGGCGTTCTCGGCAAGCCGTGTCCTGACTATGTGGACGAAACAGTATCAATGAAAGTCGTAAGGATCATTCAGGGATATGTTAATGTAGTCAACAAAATGGTCTGGAGAAAAGATCAGTAAGGAACGTGGAAATATGAAGATATTGGTTACAGGCGCAAAGGGCATGGTTGGAACAGCCCTTGTGAATAATCTGAAAAATATCAGAGATAACAAAAATCGAACAAGACCGAATATTTCTATTGAAGAAATATATGAGTATGATATAGATTCCACAAAGGAACAGCTTGACGAGTATTGCAAGGAAGCAGACTTTGTTTTCAACCTTGCAGGGGTAAACCGTACTGAGAATACTGAGGATTTCATGAAAGGGAACTTTGGTTTTGCGTCACAGCTTCTTGATACTCTGAAAAAGTATGATAACAAGGCATCTATCATGCTCTCGTCTTCCATACAGGCAACGCTCATAGGGCGATATGACGGAGAATACGGCAGAAGCAAGCTCGCAGGTGAAGAGCTTTTCCGGAAATATGCCGCAGAAACAGGAGCAAAGGTCGCAATATATAGGTTTCCTAACCTTATGGGTCATTCAAGACCAAAGTACAATTCTTTTGTATCAACACTTTGCTACTGCGTGGCTAATGACGAGCCGTATTCCATAAACGACAGAGCAAGTGAGCTGGAGCTTCTTTACATTGATGACCTTGTTGAGGGTATGTTTGCCCTCCTGGAGGGAAAGGAAAAGCATTGCGAGTTTGACGGCGTAACGCCTGTCGCAAATGATAAGGGCAGATATTGTTATGTGCCTGTTACTCATAAGGTAACTTTGGGCGAGGTGGTAGATCTCCTTGAAGAATTTAAGCAGCAGCCTAAGACCCTGCTTATGCCTAAAATGCCAAAGGGCTCTTTTGCCAAGAAACTGTATAGTCTGTATCTTACTTATCTCCCTGCAGATAAATTCAAGTATGCGCTGAAAATGAATGTAGATAACAGAGGCAGTTTTACTGAGCTTGTTCATACAGAGGATTGCGGACAGGTAAGTATAAATATAAGCAAGGCGGGCATCACAAAGGGTCAGCATTGGCACAACTCAAAATGGGAGCTTTTCATAGTTGTCCACGGTCATGGTCTGATACAGGAGCGTAACATAAACACAGGAGAGAAAGTTGAGTTTGAGGTCAGTGGAGATAAGATCGAGGCTATCCACATGATACCTGGCTGGACCCATAACATTATCAATCTCAGTGATACCGAGGATCTTGTTACTGTTATGACCTGCAATGAGATATTTGATCCAAGTCACCCTGATACTTTTGGGGAGCCTGTGTAATGTCAGAATACATAAAATTCCTCCGCCAGCACCTAGGCCACACCCCACTGCTGCAGGTGGGAGCAAGCGTAATAGTAATAAACCAAGCAGGACAAATGCTCATGCAGCAGAGAACAGACTGCGGAAGCTGGGGATATGCAGGCGGCTCGGTGGAGCTTGGTGAGTCTGTTGAGCAAACAGCCGAAAGAGAGCTTTTTGAGGAAACAGGTCTTAAAGCAAAAAAGCTCGAACTGCTTGGCGTCTATTCAGGTGAAAAAATGCAGTATACTTACCCAAACGGCGATAAGGTGTCAAACGTTGATATCGTCTACACCTGCCACGAGTATACAGGAGAGCTTAAAATGCAGGCTTCTGAGGTGTCGCAGCTTAAATTTATGGATATCTGCGACCTGCCAGAGGATATCTTCCCTCCAAATAGACCTGCTATAGAAGATTACATCAACAAAAATAAAACTTAAAGGAGACACTGTTATGTGCGGAATTGTTGGATTTACTGGAAATAACGAGGCAGCCCCGATCCTCTTGGACGGCCTGTCAAAGCTTGAGTATAGAGGCTATGACTCTGCCGGTATCGCTGTAAGAAACGGTGACGCAGAGCCTGAGATCGTAAAGGCCAAAGGTAAGCTGAAAGTCCTAAAAGAGATGACCAATGACGGAAAAGCTGTAAAAGGTGCTTGCGGTATAGGCCATACCCGTTGGGCTACCCATGGCGAGCCGTCAACTGTAAACGCCCATCCTCATTGCAGCGACGATGAAAATGTTATCGCCGTACATAACGGTATTATTGAGAATTATCAGGAGCTTCGTGAAAAGCTTATCAAAAAAGGATATACCTTTAAGTCTGAAACTGATACAGAAGTTGCCGTAAAGCTTATCGACTATTATTACAAAAAGTACCTGGGTACTCCTGTTGACGCTCTTAATCACGCCCTCGTCCGTATCCGTGGCTCTTATGCCCTCGCTGTTATGTTCAAGGACTATCCCGGAGAGATATATGCCGCAAGAAAAGACAGCCCTATGATAATAGGAGTAACTGGCGGCGAAAGCTACCTCGCTTCTGACGTTCCTGCAATTCTTAAGTATACAAGAAATGTCTACTATATAGGCAATATGGAGCTTGCAAAACTTACAAAGGGCGCAGTTACTTTCTACAACCTCGATGGCGAAGAAATACAGAAAGAAATGAAAACTATCGAGTGGGACGCAGAAGCTGCAGAAAAAAGCGGCTATGAGCATTTTATGCTCAAAGAGATACACGAGCAGCCAAAGGTGATAAAGGATACTATCAATTCTGTACTTACAGATGGAAATATAAGCTTTGAAAGCGTTGGACTCTCTGACGAGGATATGAAAAATATCCAGCAGGTGTATATCGTTGCCTGCGGCTCTGCTTACCATGTGGGTATGGTGGCTCAGTATGTTATCGAAGAACTGACCTCGCTCTCTGTCCGTGTGGAGCTTGCTTCTGAGTTCAGATACAGACAAATGAAGCTGGCAAAAAATAGCCTCGCTATCATCATAAGCCAGTCAGGCGAAACTGCCGACAGCCTTGCAGCTCTCCGCCTTTGCAAAGAAAAAGGAGTAAAAACTCTCGGTATCGTAAATGTGGTTGGCTCATCGATCGCAAGAGAAGCCGATAATGTCTTCTATACCCTCGCAGGCCCTGAGATATCCGTCGCAACAACTAAAGCCTATAGCTGTCAGCTCGTTGCCGCATATCTCCTTGCAATGCAGTTTGCAAAAGCAAGAGAGGAGATATCCGACGAAAGATTTGCTCAGCTCGTTGAGGAGATCAATACTATCCCTGAAAAGATAGAGAAAATTCTCGAGGATAAGGAGCGCTTGCAGTGGTTTGCTTCAAAGGTAGTGAACATAAAGGACGCATTCTTTATCGGCAGAGGTATCGACTATGCAGTAGGTATGGAGGGAAGCCTTAAACTCAAAGAAATAAGCTATATCCATTCCGAAGCATATGCGGCAGGCGAGCTTAAGCATGGCCCTATCAGCCTTATCGAGGACGGAACTGTCGTTTTCAGCGTGGTAACACAGTCTGCACTTTATGAAAAGACCATAAGCAATATGGTCGAGGTAAAGAGCCGTGGAGCAAAGCTTTTCGGACTTACTACCTATGGAAACTATGCTATGGAGGACGTTGCTGACTTCACAGTTTACACTCCAAGGATAGATAACCTTTTTGCGGCAAGCCTTTCAGTAGTACCGCTTCAGCTTTTGTCATATTATGTATCAGTAGGAAAGGGCTATGACGTTGATAAGCCGAGAAATCTTGCAAAGAGCGTTACGGTGGAGTAAAAAGAGAAAAATACTTACATCGCTGTTTGCAGTGTACATCTTTGCCGTCCTCTGGCTCACACTTTTAGACCGACAGTGGGGCAAGCGTCAGGCGGAGCTTATGCCCTTCTGGGAGGTGCGAAACCTTTTGGAGAACATAAACATCAAGTATCTGCGGGATTTTTGGCTGATACAGATATTCGGAAACATTGCAATGTTTATCCCCTTGGGTGTTTTGCTGCCATATCTTTCAAACGTCACAAAGTTCAAAAAAGTTTTTCTCATGTCCCTTGCCTTTTCAGCAGGTATTGAGATAACGCAGTATATCACAGGCAGAGGGCTTTGTGAATTTGATGATGTTTTCAACAACACTCTCGGGGCTTGCGTGGGGTTCACATCTTGGCGGTTAAAGATGAGATACAATAAAAAATACAAGAATGAGCAAGGCCCGTGGTAACAGGCTTTGTTCTAAGGCAATATATTTTAGTATTGCCTTTTTGCAAGCATAGTACAATGGTCAGTATACAAGCTTCCCAAGCTTGGGATGCGGGTTCGATTCCCGTTGCTTGCTCCAAATGATGTGTTTTAGTAGGAGGGAATAACGTGGCATTAGAGCTGTTCAGACATAATGAAGAAGCCTATAAAGCTGTGGTGTCAATGCTTGCTGAACGAAATAAAGCTGCCGTAGTTCACCCTACCGGAACAGGAAAAAGTTTTATCGGTTTTAAACTCTGCTATGATAACTCCGATAAGATAATATGTTGGCTTTCTCCGTCAAGGTATATCTATCAGACGCAGCTTGAGAATTTAAAAGAGGCAAGCGGTGGATATGAGCCGCATAATGTGAAATTTTATACTTATGCCAAGCTTATGCTTTTATCTGACGAGAATTTTTCGGAGATAAAACCTGATTACATAATACTCGATGAATTTCACAGATGCGGTGCGGAATATTGGGGCATGGGTGTTCAGAAATTGCTTGAAATGTATCCAGATACACCGCTGTTAGGTCTGTCTGCCACAGCAATACGTTATCTTGATAACCAGCGTGATATGACAGACGAGCTTTTTGACGGAAATATCGCAAGTGAAATGACTTTGGGCGACGCTATCGTTCGTGGTATCCTTGATCCGCCTAAATATATTCTCTCGATATTTTCATATCAGAAGGACCTTGACGAATATGAAAAAAGAGTAAAAAATGCAAGATATAAGTCTATGCGTGACAAGGCTGAGGAATATCTTGAAGCACTGCGCAGGGCGTTAGATAAAGCAGAAAAGCTTGATGATATTTTTGATAAGCATATGGAAAACAGAGCAGGAAAATATATCATTTTCTGTGCAAATCGTGAGCATATGGACGATATGATAGACAAGGCTGACGAATGGTTTCATAAGGTGGATAAAAGGCCTCATATTTATGAAGCTTATTCCAATGATCCTGAAACGAGCAAGGCTTTTCATGAATTTAAGGAGGATAATTCTGACCACCTTAAATTGCTCTACTGCATAGATATGCTTAACGAGGGCGTTCACGTTGATGATGTTTCAGGTGTTATTCTTCTGCGTCCGACTATCTCTCCAATTATCTATAAACAGCAGATCGGACGTGCGCTAAGTGCAGGGAAGTCACAAAGGCCTGTTATTTTCGATATAGTCAATAACATTGAAAATCTTTACAGCATAGATTCTATCAAAGAAGAAATGAAAGTTGCTGTTCGTTATTATCGTTCTCATGATAGCGAGGGCATGGTAGTAAATGATAACTTTGAGCTTATTGACAAAGTTGAAGACTGCAAAAAGCTTTTCGATAAGCTTGAGGAGTCCCTTTCAGCTTCGTGGGATATCATGTATGAGAAGGCAAAAGCTTATTATGAAAAAAACGGTGACCTTGAAATACCTGCGACATATTTTACAGAGGACGGCTACAGCCTTGGCTTGTGGATAAATACACAAAGAGGACTTTACAGAGGAACTCATAATGGAAAACCTCTTACGCAGATGCAGATAGACGCACTTAACGCTATCGGTATGCGCTGGCAGTCAATAGGCGAATTGTCATGGGAAAGATATTATGAAGCCGCTAAAAAGTATTATGAGGAGAACGGCAATCTTTTAGCACCATATTCATATGTAAATGAAAATGGAATAAACATTGGCCAGTGGTTAGTCACCCAGCGAATGGCAAAGAAAAATGGTATCAGAAAATGGGGCTTTAGTGAGGAAAGATCCGCAAGGCTTGATGAGATAGGAATGGTATGGGACGTGCCTGATTATCTTTGGGAAGAAAACTATGAGGCCGCCGTTAGATATCATCGTGAAAATGGTGACCTGGACGTTCCTGCAAAGTATGTAGACAGCGAGGGAATATGTCTTGGAGTTTGGCTCGACAGTATGCGAAAATCAAGACGGACAGGTTCACGTTCTCTGACAGCCGAGCAAATATCTCGCCTTGATAAACTCGGAATGAGTTGGGACGATAGAAACAACAGAAAATGGAATGATATGTTTCGTGAACTTACAGAATACTATAAGGATAACAACAATTTCAACATTCCTGTTTCATATAAAACCAAAAATGGTGCTTGTCTAGACACATGGGTAGAAAGACAGCGTATTTTGTATAGAGATGGCAAACTTTCAGACGGTCGCATTGAAAAGCTGAAAAGTATAAACTTTGTTTTTGATGTAACTTCTTCACGTTGGGAAGAAAAGTATTTACTGCTGAAAAAATATTATGATGAACACGGAAACACAGACATTTCTGGTGACTTAACTGTTAGCAAGGCGAGTATAAACACTTGGATAAGCAGACAAAAAAAGTATGCCAAAGAGGGAAGATTGTCAGATGAACAGATAGAAAAGCTTAAGGTAATAGGACTCCTTTCAGATATCTCATATCATGAACATATATGGAATGAAAGATATTCGCTTGCAAAGCAATATTACGAAGAATATGGAAACATAAGCGTGCCTCAGAACGCTGTATATCATGAATTTCAGCTTGGCATATGGATATACAAACAGCGTGTGCAGAAAAGAGAAGGCGTTCTTTCACAGGATAGGATAGAATTATTGGATAAGCTCGGGATAGAGTGGGACAATTTGTCTGAGATAGAGAATGCTAGTCTTTATGAAAAGGGTTTTCAACATCTTGAGAAATTTATATCTGAAAAAGGGATATATAAAATAAGGGCAATAACTGTGTGTGACGACGGATATCGCCTAGGAAACTGGATATCCAATTGCAGAGTACGATACAGACGTGGCGAGCTTGCAAAAAAATATGTGGAGAGATTCAGAAGGCTGAGATTTCCTCTTGACGCTAAAGATGAGTGGGAGTATCGCTATGAAGAATTAAAGGCTTATTTTGAAAAAAACGATACAAAACGGCTCCCAGAAAAATATACAGCCTATGACGGCACTGATCTATCCTTGTGGTTTGCTAGACAAAAAAGAGCATATAAAAAAGGCGAGCTTACCAAAGAACAAATGAAAAAATTTGACGATATCGGTTATCCCTTTAAAGCCGAAAAGTCAGTGATATATAAGGCGAATATGACAAAATGGCTTGCTAAATACGAGATAGTAAAGGAATATCTTGAACTGCATAAAGGCGAAAAGCTCGACCCTAAGGCAGAATACAAAGGGATAAAAATCATTGTTTGGATACGTCAGCAGAGAAATTTTATCCAAAACGGAGTATTCAGTGATGAAAGAGTGGAAATGTTCAATGAACTTGACCCTAAAACTGTTCTTGATAATTTGATATCACATTGGGATATAATGTATGAAGAAGCAGTGAGATATTTTGATGAGCATGGTGTTGGTGCAAGCGTCAAAAAGGGTATCATTGTTGACGGCAGTGAGCTGTGTAATTGGGTCAATGGCGAACAGAAGATAGTAAATGGAAAAGATAGCACATCAAGAACGCCTGAACAAATAGAAAAGCTCAAAAAGATAGGCATAGAGCCGCAAGTAAATGACAGATTTGAAAAACAGTGGCTGACAAGATACGAAGAATTGAGATCTTTCATTGCGGAAAACGGGAGAATGCCTCTCACAAGAAAAATAAAAGGATCAGAAAACAGCATTGCAGTATGGCTCAATTCTCAGAAGAAAAAATACAAGAATGGACAGATGTCAGACAAGCATATTGAAATGCTTGAAGCACTCAAAGTTGATCTTGATCCCGAAAAAATTTGTAGATAAGTAACCTAAAAAAGCTCTTAGATCGCAAGACGACCTAAGAGCTTTTATTCTGGTGCCGCTAACCGGACTTGAACCGGTACGGGTTTTACCCCGAGGGATTTTAAGTCCCTTGTGTCTGCCTATTCCACCACAGCGGCATGCAAGATATATTATAACACTTTTTTTGCAAAATGTCAACGCTTTTTTTGCAAATTACAAGTTGTTAAACAGAAATAAATGGTAATCGTGGAATGGCAACGGTGTTTATTTTAAATCTTTTTGCCTTGAAACTGAAAATCTGTAGATAAATACAGATATTAAAGCGGTGACGACTTCTGTTATCCAGAATGCGTTCCATACGCCTGTTGGTCCCGTGAGCTTGCAGAGGAAAAACGCAAGTGGCAGTATTATCGCAATAAATCTGCACAGAGATATCATAAGCGACGGAATGCCCATGCCAAGTCCCTCCAGCGCACCTGATGAGGTGACGGATACTGCGGAGATAACAAAGCCGATACAAATTAGGCGAAGCGCTGTTTTGCCTATGGCGATAGTGTCAGCGTTTTCCGTGAAAAGCCCTATGAGCTTGGCTGGGAAAAGTGCGCATATGATAGTTCCTGCCGCCAATATCACACCTGTCATGTAAAGGACAATGCGGTAAATTTTCTTCACACGCTCCTTCTCGCCTGCTCCGTAGTTAAAACTGATAACTGGTCGCATACCCTGAATAACACCATTTGCGGGTAGATAAAGAAAGGTCTGAAGCTTGTAGTAAATTCCAAGAACAAGCACATAGCTTTGTGAATATGCCGCAAGTATGCCGTTGAGGGCGGATATGAGAAGTGACGGCAGTGCAAGATTAAGTGTTGCAGGAATGCCTATGGAGTACATCTTTGCGATTATCATGCCGTCGGGACGCTTGTGTTTTGCGGAAAGCTTAACTGGAAGCTCACAGCGAAGATATGCTATTATGTATATGACAAGGGTCAGCACCTGACCGATACCGGTGGCGAGTGCAGCACCCTTTATACCCATTTCAGGAAAAAATCCAACGCCAAAAATAAGCAGAGGGTCAAGAATTATGTTTGCAATACAGCCGCAGAGCATACTGAACATTGATATCTTCATTCTGCCGACAGATTGGAATATCTTCTCAAATGCAATGGCAAGCATTAATGCAGGAGAGAATGTAAATACAATGTTGCAATACTGCACGCCAAGATCTACAACGTTTTTATTACTTGTGAACATAGATAGAAATGCAGGCATTATAAGTATACATATTATCATTAGCACAATACCATGCAAAGCCGAAAGGGCAAGCCCCTGAGTTGCGGCAATGTCAGCCTTTTCTTTTTGACCTGCACCCAGATGCATTGCGATAACGGCGTTTATGCCTATGCCTATGCCGACAGCTGTGGCATTTATAAAATTCTGCACAGGAAACACCAGTGAAAGCGATGTCATTGCGTCCTCGCTTATCTTTGCCACGAAAAAGCTGTCGATGATGTTGTAAAGAGAGTTTACAAGCATTGATATCACCATTGGCAGGGACATTGAAAGCAGAAGAGGGAAGATCGGTCTTGTTTTCATGAAATCACTGTTCATTTATTTTTTTACACTCCTTTGTCTGTGGGCAGAAAAAAAGCCGCACAGCCTGTTTGCTGTGTGGCGAAAAGTGACATACTGTCAGGAAAAATCCACGCAAGTTTTACAAAGTATATTTTAACATAGCGGTATGATTTTGTCAATGAATTTTCTTTAATATTATGTTTCAAAAAAGTATACAAACACGCTAATTGTAGATTGACAAGATTTTTCTGCTATGGTAAAATGTTATTATGATAATTTATGTTAGGGGAGAAAGCGTAATGACTTTTATAGAGTGGCTCAAAGACTGTAATGAAGCAGACCCTTTGACTGAAAAGGTTTACATATGTAATGATTATCTCAACGCCGAGAGAATGTTGGAGAACGCAAGCGGTGAAAATATTGTTATAAGGCTTGAAAGATACACAGTCGCAGATCATGCAAAGCATATTATCGAAACCAGTGCCGAGTATATGGACAGCAGGATAATAACACTGTCAAATGCTGAGGGCTGTGAGATAGTAAGACGTATTATTGATGAAAGCGGTATAAACTATTTCAAAAGCGATGACCATAATGCCTGCATGGAGATATTCAAGACAATATCAGAGCTTAGAATGAACTGTATAGGCCCTGATTCATTGTCCTTGGACAGCAGACGTATCAACACGCTGAGTGCGATCTTTCAAGCGTATGAAAGCAAGCTTTCAGACAGCAAACTATATGACAGTGCAAAGCTCATAAGCATTGCCAGCGGTCTTATAAAGGCTGGTAAGACAGACGTGAGAAACGTTCATTTTGCATATGACAAAGAAATAGAAGCTGACAAGCTGACCGCGGAGTATATAGGGCTTTTGCCTGAACCTGCGGTGATAGATAACATGGCTGATATGAACGATGAGCAGTATCAGAATGGTCTGAGAGAGTTAGCACAAAAGGCGGAGCTTTGGAGAAATTATGGCGTAACAAACGAGGTGGAGAGAACTGTTCTACATATCGTGAACAGTGGTTACGAGCTTTGCGATACCGCTGTGCTGTGTCCAGATGATGAGTATATGGACTTGCTCGTGAATATGTGCGATCAATACAAAGTCCCTGTGGAATTTCCTGAGGGCATTTCATGCAGACACAGTGACGTTGTTGCATTTTTCAGGGCAATGCTCAAATGGTGCAAAAATGACTATAGATTTGACCTTTTCAGAGATGTAATGCTCTCTCCTATTTTCAAATATGAGGAGAATACAGAGGACGGCAAGACCAAAAGCAAGGGCAGGATATTCCTTGAAGCACAGAACTCTGGAAACGGCTGGGGCATTGAATGGTATAGCACAAGGGATAGTCAGGTGTTCACGGACTTTTATGATGTCTTTAAAAAAGAAAATGTCAGCGCAAAAGAGTTTTACGGTGGTGTGCTGAACTTGGTGAATGATTATGTGAAAGGTACAAACGCTGAGCAGAGAAGTTCCATATCAAGTGTTAAGGACGCTTTGATAGGCAGATATAGATTTTATGCAGACTATGACAAGAGTCTTAGCTTGCAGGAAGCAATGACTGAGATCACCGACATTGCAGAGAACGCAAGGTATTCTTTGCCTGCATCAAAAGGCGCTGTCACCTGCTGTCTTACGGGGCGGTATTCTGCACTTTTCATGAAAAATATCTACGTTCTTGGTCTGACAACAGGAAGATTTCCTGTCATGCAGGACGAGTCACCTGTTCTGAACGATAAGGAGAGAGAACAGCTTTTCGGCAACCGTGACCATTGTTCTGACGCTATCGAGCGCAGAAAGCTCACTGACCTTGTGAGAACTGTTCTCATGGCTGAGAGAGCAAACCTTGTTGTAAGCTGTAGTGTTTATGATACCGTAGAAATAAGAACGCAAAGCCCGTCGGCAGTGTATACTGTTATTGCGGCTGAAAAGGGCATTGATGTAAACAAAATAGAAGTGTATGATTATCTTTCTGACAGACGCAAGGTGAGCGTGCGTTCTGAGATATCATTAAACAGTGCTTTTCTTAACAAGGCAGAAAAAATCGGGCTTCATGATGACGGTGCGAAGCAAAGCGAAAGCCTTACGGAGTATCTTGATAAGCAAAGAAAAAGCCGTATAGATATATTGCGTGAAATGTGCGAAAATAATCATTTTATCATTTCTGCCACAAGCCTTTCGACTATGCTTCAATGTCCGCTGAGGTTTTTCTATGAGCGTATCGCACATGTTGAAAAGCCGCAGGAGGTGGATATAGACCGCAGTGCATGGCTCAAAGGCAATGTCAAGGGAATGTATATACATGAGATAATGGAGAATTATGCCAAGACTGTGCTTAAAGGCAAAAGTGCGGCTGAGGTGTCTGAAACTGTTGACAAGGCGATGCTTGATGAGATATTCGAGAACGTTTCTAAAAACTATCTCCGTAACTATCCCCCTGTGGATATGGCTGTTGCGCAGAGTGAGAGAAATGAATATTACACCTGTGTCAAAGCTTATCTTGACGAACTGCACGGCGATATACACTCAGGCAAACGTGAGGTTGTCGAGGTCGAGTATCCATTTGTCGGCGACGTGAAAATAGGAGAGTATGAAGTCACCATAAGGGGTAGGATAGACCGCCTTGACAAGATAATAGACGGCACAAAGGTGTTATATCAGATAGTTGACTACAAGACGGAGGATATCAAAAAATTCAGGGAGAAGCTTCCAGAAGACCCACAGGATCATATTTATGCCCTTGCGCTTGAAAAAGGTCTTACGCCTGTGGGAGAAGTGAGCGAAAGTGATATCGTTTCCGCAGATTATGTTTTCATTCTTGAAAAAGGGAATTGCCATGTAGTTAACAATAAGGATAATTTTGGAATCGAAAACATGATAACAATAACATTTAAGAAAATAGTAGAAGAGGGCTTTAAAAAGTGTATTGTGAATAAGAATGATAAAATTACTCCATGCACGTTTTGTCCTGCTTATGAAGAAGTTTGCTCAGGGGGTGCAACAGAATGAGTGAAGAACAGATAAGAAGCTATATAATAAACAAAGACAGTTACGATAAGAATATCCTTGTTGAAGCAGGCGCAGGTGCAGGCAAAACAAGGCTTATAATACAGCGTGTTATAGGTCAGATAGGCGCAGGTATACCTGTTGAAAAGATAGTGCTTATAACTTTCACCAACGCTGCTGCAAACGAGCTTTATGAGAGGATACAGGCAGGGATTACGGAGATTATCGCAAAATGCAGCGGTGAGGAAAAGAAGCTGTATGAGAACGCTGTTATGAATTTACAGCGCATGAAGATAAGCACTATACACAGCTTTTGTTTGAGTATGCTGTCAGAACAGCCTTTTGAAGCTGACCTGCATTTGGGATTAAAACTTGCCGAGGACGGTGAAACAAAGCAGGCACAGGCTGACTTTTTCGAGAGATATTACCGCACAAATGGTGCGAACATAGAAGATTTCGGCTTTCTGAACAGCAATCAATATAAGCTCAGAGACAGCCGTGTGAAAAACTTTCTTATGGAAACATTTCTTGAGTGTGCTGAATACAGAGATGTTGAGTTTGTTAGGGATAAAAGCTATGACAGTGTGACATTTGACACCATAAATAAGCTTGCCTATAAAGAAATGTGTAACTATAGGAATAGTCTTGTGCGTGCATTCTATAATGGTGCTTTGAGTGGAAAATACGAAGATATAGCAGGTTTTCTTGTTGGTGATGTGACAAAGTTATTTCCTGATAATATGAATGTCTATGACCCAAAGTATAATTATGTAAAAGTTTGCGCTAATCTTAAAGCTTGCAAAAAGTTCCTTGAGCCTTTTAATAAGACTAAAATTAAGAAAGATCATCCAAAGAGCAATGAGAACATGGTCATTTTCAGCCCAAGTGGGTTTGATAATGTAAAGAAAGAAAATGCACTGTATGCCCTCAACAAGACGGCAACGTATATAGAGCAGGCTGTAAAGGCTTATCAGGAGAGTGAAGACGGGGAGAGCGTTTCAAATGACGGGCTTTTGTATCACACTCACGAGCTTCTCAAAAACAGCAGTGAGGCAAGGGCTTTTTTCAAAGACAAGTATTCCTGCATTTATATAGACGAGTTTCAGGACACTGATGTTATGCAGACTGAACTTCTGCTGTATCTTTGTGCAGATGACAGCAAGCTTATAGCAGGCGGTGATATATGGCAATGCCCGCTCCGTGATGGTGCGCTGTTTGCGGTGGGCGACCCTAAACAGTCTATCTACGGTTTCCGTGACGCCGATATCAGGCTTTATAACAAAATGAAAGCCAAATTCCAGAACAATAACGAGAAAAACTGCGAGTTTTTCTCACTTGATTACAACTTCCGCTCTGATGAGCAGCTTATAGCTTGGGTAAATGAAAAGTTTCAGCCTGAAATAAACGGCAAATATGGTATGACATACAGCGATATGATATCAAAGGCTGATAAGCCTGCGGCTGTTTCCGATGACGTTATCAGAGGGGCATATTTTGTCAAAGATCCGGGTGCTGAAAGTGTGGCTAAGATAATTTCAGACCTTGTGAACGGTGGAAAGATATTCGACAAGGGTGTGGAAAGACCTATAAAATACAGTGATTTTCTTCTGCTTCTTTGGAACACAACTCAAATGGAGTTTTATTCAATGGTCTTGACAGATCGTGGCATACCATACACAATGTGGGGCAAACGTCCTCAGAAAAACAGTCTGGTGCTGAAAAGATTTATTGCTCTTGCAGAGTTCGTTTTTGAAAGCTACAGCCCTACCGCAAAGGAAAAGGCTTATTCTATCCTTTGGAGATGTAGGCCTGACAGCATCGATTTTGAAGACGCTGAAATTGACGTAGACGATTATGAACAAAACTGTGAAAGCAATGACGCCACGCTTGTTGCAGTAAAGGCGTCTGCCGATACTGTTAATGAGCCTATAGCGAAGCTTTATAAGATACTTGATTTTCCTGAGCTTCTTTTTGATAATACCAGCAACAGAGAATATGAGCTTTCAAATCTTATCTATCTTATTGAAAAGTGGGAAAAGCAGGATTTTGCAGGAAGCGATGAGCTTATGGACATGATGAAAAACGAGCTTTCTGTGCTGAAAGAAAAAGAGCTTATCCTTGACAGCAGTGAGCAGAACTGCGTAAGGCTCATGAATCTTCACAAGGCAAAGGGTCTTGAGGGAAATATCGTTATTATGGCGGAGGCTAAAAATCATAAATTCAGCGGTGGAAAGTACACCGACCTTGTGGCTAAAAGACAGGTCTATGTACCTTTGAAAACAAGCGATTATTCATATATGGACTATCTGACATTCTATCCTAATGAGAGGAAGCAGGCAGAGGATAAATATTTTGGCGAACAGCTCAGGCTTGAATATGTTGCGGCCACAAGAGCAAAGCAGGCTTTTATATTTGTGTATACTTTTGAACGGAAAAAACCTGTGATCGACAAACTTACAATGAGCAAAATAGGCAGAGAACTGCCGCAGATAAACAATGTCACAGCGCAAAGTGCTGTGCAGGCGGCGCAGATAAACGTCAAGGATATATTCGACGAGGTGAACAACAGCCGAAATGCTTTTGATGAAAACGTTAAAAAGCTCAGTGAGAAATATGTTAGCAAAATCACTCCGAGCCACCTTGAGGACGGCAAAAAGGTCACTATACCAAGCGGGGTGGAGAAAATATCTTATGAACGTCCAAAGGGCAGAGATATCGGTCATATGGTACATCGTGCCTTTGAGCTTGCGGTGAATATGCGTGAAAAGCTGTTTCCGTATAACGAAACTTCACAGCAAAAAGAGCTTGTGAGTAAGATTGTCATCAGAGCGTATCTTGACTTTGAGGACGAGTGCAGTTCGCAGGATTCTGAGAGCTTTTATAAGGACTATATCAACTATCAGCTTCACCGCTTTTTGAAAGATAAGGATATCGAAAAATTGCTCAAAACTGCGCAGGCAGTGTATACAGAGCTTCCATTCTACAGTATGGACGGCAATGAATACAGCAACGGAGTTATGGATCTTGTGCTTAAAATGGAAGACAAAAGCTTTATCATAATCGACTATAAGACCAACATACAGGAAGAAGCCGACAGAAAGCTTTTTGAGGAGAGAATTTTAAAGACATATCGTTCACAGCTTGATTTCTACGAAAAGATACTCAGAAAAATGCTTTCGCTCAGTGAGGAAGCTAAGGTGGAGTGCCGTATTTACTTTATGAATGACGATAAATATATGAAAAACTAGAGCAAAGTCGCTTAAAATATGAATGTGTTAATATTATGAATAATATTATAATTTGTATCGTTCGGTTGACAATGCGATTGAGGTGTGGTATAATAAATCAGTTAATAATGTCGAAAAAAGTAAAAAAAGCAACAATAAGTCTACACCAAGCGTAAGGAGAACGTGAATATGGACGTGTACAAATTATGGACCTGCGATGATAACAGCGAAAGCCAACTGAGTTCTACCTCTTCGGAGATAGAAAAGGAAATTGACGTTCTCAGGAAAACTTTTGATTTTGTCAGGCTTCTGAAAGTGGACGGTCATCATGGAGTGAGCGGCTGCGTTGAAAATCCATGTCAGTGTTTTTCTTTTTGGAAAGTGGACGAGCCTTGTGAAAACTGTATATCCTTAAAAACTTTTATTGATAAAAAGCCGAGAACTAAGCTTGAATTTATGGGAACTGACATTTATCAGGTCTTTTCAAAGTATGTTCAGGTTGACGGAGAGCCGTATGTTATGGAGCTTATCAAAAAGCTTGATGAGGACTCTCTGCTGGGTGTTCAGGACAGAGAAAAGATAATGAATAAGCTGTCAAAATATCATAAGGCAATGTATACTGATGCATTGACAGGTGCGAGCAACAGGAGATATTTTGAAGATAAGCTTAAAAAGTCCCATGTGCCTGCGGGCGTTGCGATGATAGATCTTGACGACTTCAAGGTTTATAATGATACATGCGGTCATGACGCAGGAGATATGGTGCTTGTGACAGTGGTTGATGTTATAAGGCGCTGTATTAGAAAATCTGATGTGCTTGTGCGTTATGGTGGCGACGAGTTTTTGCTTGTCATGCCTGATATTCAGGAGGACGATTTTGCCCATAAGCTCAGGAAGATAAAACGAAATATCCATGCGGCAACTGTGCCAGGGTATTCAAATATACGTCTGTCAGCAAGTGTCGGCGGCGTTTTCTCTGATGGCAATAGCCTTGACGAAGCTGTCAGCAAGGCTGATAAGCTTATGTATCAGGCAAAGACAAAGAAGGATACAGTTGTCACAGATGGTCACGAAAGTGTTGTCGGTGAGCCTCAAAAGCAGGAGATACTTATTGTTGACGATTCAAATATAAACAGAGAGATACTCTCTGAAATGCTTGGCGATGAATATATCATACATGAGGCGGCAAGCGGCGAGGAGTGTATTGACCTGCTTAATCAGTATGGCACTGGAATTTCACTTGTGCTTTTAGATATAATCATGCCCGAAATGGACGGATTTGAAGTCCTTGATTATATGGCGGAACATCATTGGATAGAGGATATCCCTGTTATAATGATATCAAGCGAGGATTCTGCGTCCTCTATAAGAAAAGCATATGAGTTTGGCGTTTCTGATTATATCAGCAGACCCTTTGATTCACGCGTTGTGTATCAGCGTGTGTTCAATACCATTAAGCTTTATGCAAAACAGCGCAGACTTATTTCCCTTGTCAGCGACCAGATGTACGAAAAAGATAAAAACAACCGTATGATGATAAGCATACTCAGCCAGATAGTAGAGTTCAGAAACGGCGAGAGTGGAAGCCATGTGGTGAACATAAAGCGCATAACGGAGCTGCTTTTAGATAGGCTTCCTATGCGCACAAACAAGTATACTGTCAGCGGCACTGAGCAGCTTCTCATACCAATGGCTGCGGCACTCCATGATATCGGCAAGATAGGCATTGACGATAAGATACTCAATAAGCCCGGCAGGCTAACAAAAGAGGAGTTTGAGATAATGAAAACTCACTCCGCTATCGGAGCGCATATGCTTGAAAGTCTTGAGCAGTTCCGTGACGAGCCACTCTTGAAGATAGCCCATGACATATGCAGGTGGCACCATGAGCGTTATGACGGCAGGGGCTATCCTGACGGACTAAAAGGCGACGAGATACCCATATCGGCTCAGATAGTTTCTGTCGCCGACGTTTATGACGCACTTGTCAGCGAGCGAGTTTACAAAAAGGCGTATTCTCATGAAAAAGCTATGGCATTGATACTTAACGGAGAGTGCGGTACATTCAACCCTGTGCTTGTCGAATGTCTTAAAGATATTCAGAACGAGCTTGCCAAGGGCGTAGAATAAGAGATGATATGATTTGTAAGGAGTGTCCTGATGACTACTAGAGAATTTTATGAAAGCATTGGCGCAAGTTATGACAACGTTCTGGTACGTTTCGGCAGTGAGAAAATGATAACAAAGTTTGCAAAAAGATTTGCTGATGATACAACTTTTCAGGATATGTGCAAGGCTTTAGAGGAGAAAAACGCCAAGGAAGCTTTCCGTATGGCTCACACCCTCAAAGGCATTTGCAGCAATCTTGGCTTTGATGAGCTTTACAAGGCGAGCTATGACCTTACAGAGGATCTTAGGGACGGTGAGCTGTCAGGCTATGAGCAGGATTATGAAAAGGTCTGCGAAAAATATAAGATAGTTTATGACAATGTGACAAAAATAGATAGCTGAGTTTTGACCGATAGTCTGTCAGACTGTCGGTTTTATGGTGAGGAGGAGCTTCCACCCCATGAGCTTAGAATGATGTCTGTGTTCAATGCGAAGATAGCAAACTTCAGTCGCAAAACTATCAATGGCAGACAGCGTTTCAGAATGAAATATTTAATTCGCTCCAGAAAATAGCAAAGCACCCGTATCATGTGCGATACGGGTGCTTTTTATCAGAAGCCTTGTTCTTTAAGCTCTTTTACTATATCTACATAAAATTCTCTCACGTCAAAATCCTTGATGTTCTCCCTGAAAAGGTCGATAACATCGCCATGAGAAATGCCACGCTTGCCCTTGTGTTCTATCATCTTGGAGTTTTCACCATAAAGTCCCGACTCAACTGTTACTAGCCCGTCATTGCCCTTGCCGTATGGCTTGTTGAGCAGATAGCCGATATTTAACGGAAAACCAGCGGAACGTATGCTGTTCATTTTGCTCATCACGGAGCGGTAGGAAACCAACTGGCTGTCGGGGGTGCTTGCGTTAAGCTCAGAGCAGTTTTTGTAAGTCAGGTCATAAACGCCATCTAAAAAGCTTGGGTCTTTGTCACCCAGAGCAGTGAAAAGCTTGTTGTATTTTCTATCAACAAAGCTCTGTATGCTCTCAGGTATCTTCCCAAGAAGCATATCAACGAATTTACAGCCATAGTGTGGCGTGTTTATGGTGGTAAGGGTTGCCACATATTTGTCCATGCCGAGGTGAGAGATAGCGTATCTCGAGTCAAGCCCGCCCTTTGAGTGTGCGATTATGTTGACCTTTTCTGCGCCGGTTTCTGCAATAACTTCTTTTATCCTTTCAGCTACCTCAGTGGCACTGACGGATACTTTGTTGGCGGACTGTTGCTTGCCGTAATAGACCTCTGCGCCATTTCTAATAAGTTCATTAGGTACCCTGCCCCAATAGTTTATTACCTGCCAATCACGGAAGAATATGCCATGCACCATAAGTATAGGATACTTTGTCTTGCATATCTCGTTCTCTTTTCGTGCAGCGTCAAGGTCAAGCTTTGCCTGCTCGAAGTAGTATTCACTTCTCGCTGCCTTGTAGAATTTTCTGAACATGATGCAGTTCACAAGTGGTATGTACCAGGTGAATAACAGAATAACATACCACAGTATTTTCACCTGACGTGCCGAAGCCGCTATCCGCACAATGCCACTCAGACACAAAAGCGTTGTTATAGCATAAGCGCAAAGTGCATTTGCAAGAAGCCGCCAACCGTTCAGCTTTGTAAAGCAAAGCACTATCACTATTATAAGCTGTATAACGCTTTGCAAAACACCGCAGCCAAGTACAAACGCTCCGGAATCAAGCCGTCGGATTTTTCCATGAGAACCCTTGCGTCCATGTGATTTGAACATGAAAACCAAGGTGTATAGTGCCAAAAGTATGATGATAAGCGTTTTGAGCAGAGAATTTATGTCAATAAGTTTCCACAGCGCAGGTGCGTTTGCAAGCAGAAGCACCGGTATAGAAAGAAAAGTCCCCCTAGTTTTTTTCATTTTTTTTACCCCTTAAAGATTATTTTTCAGTTTTACGTGTCTAATATCGTTTCCCACAAACATAATAGGCATGAAACAGCCTGTGAGCCTCGAAACTATACGCTCATTATATTTTGCATTGTATTCTTCATTGGTGAGATTGGTAGAGATTATGGTTGGCCTGCCAAGGTTGATACGCTCGTTGATTATTTCATAGATCACGGAATCGGTAAAGCTCGTTTGAAATTCTGAGCCGAGGTCGTCAAGGATAACAAGGTCGGCATTCTCTATGATGTCAAGTGTCTGACCTATGGCTCTGCCGAAATGCTCGTCCTCTATCTGTCTGAGAAGCTTAAGCAGAGAGGCGAAAATGACGCTGTAGCCCTTTTGTATAAGTTCATTTGCAATACAGGCTGAAAGAAAAGTCTTGCCAAGACCTGTTTTGCCAATGAAAAACAGTGATGGAGAGTTTTCATGAAATTTGTCAGCATATGCACGGCAGTTTGAATACACCGTTCTCATTTTCTCTCTTGGTGACATTCCATTACCGTCGCTTTCAGGATAAAATTCTATTCTGAACTCAGAGAAATCGTGAAGCTGGATACTGCAATTCTCGTTAAGCTCCTCAGTGGTGTATTTTTTCAGCAAGTCGGTGAAGCACTTGCACTTCACTCCGTCACGATAGCCATAATCACAGCATTTAGGACAGTAATAGTGATAATCAAGATAGTCTTCAGGATAACCTCCCATTTTAAGCAGACCTTTAATGGCACGTTTAGTATTGGCATTGTTTTGACGCATTTTTTGTATATATTCTCTTCCATGAGCATTTTTGCCTACTATGCCCTTCATGAGTTCACAGTTATTTGCTTTTAGTGATCTTGTAAGAACCTCTATTTCAGGAAGTCGCTGTGCTATCTCCTGAGCGTGGACCTCATGCTCGTTCATGACAGCTTCACGCCGTCTTTTAAGTTCATTTTCAGCCTTGTCATATGCGGTTATTGAATATTTCATTTTCTACTCCTTATCATAGCTTTCCTGATTTTTCTAGATCAAAATTCATTGCGAATTTTTCAAAATCATCAAGATCATAGGAAGTTTGCTTATTTGTATTCTTATTAGTATTCTTATTTTTCTTGGAGGTGTGGTACTTTTCGTCCTCGTGTGTGACCTGTTCAGGGGTAGTGATGCTCTTGCCGGCCCAGTTTGACAGTATAGTGTCTATATATTTGTAATTCAGTTTGTTGGTATTGTCAACGCACTTGTTATAGGCTATCTCCAGCATTTCAACAGTGAAGCCCATTGTTCGCCACTTTTCTATCATTTCAAGCTGTTGTTTTGACGGCTTTGCTGTCTGTCCGAAAATTTTCAGTACCTTGAATTCATACTTTTTTATGTTGGAAAGCCTAATTATTTCTTGTTCAATTTGTTGATAAGTACAGATGTCTTGTTCAAACCACCCACGCATTACTGTCACAAGGTAAGACACGTTGTGCTTTTCAAGTGACACACAGTATTCCGCTGCTAATAGAATAGATGCAGCATCAAATCGGTAATATTCATAAAGAGCAAGAAGTTCCCCTTGCTCAGTTCCATTGATAGTGCGTTGTAAAACGGTTTGTATCTCGTCAAAGAGATGTGCAAGGTTAGGGTCCTTTTGCTGCTTTTCCAATATCTCAGAATTTTTGTATCTTATGCACAGCTTGTTTGAAACGCTCTGACGTTTCGGGGCAACTGCCTCAACTTTTGAAACAGGCTCGGCCTTTGTTTCAGGCTCTGAAACAGGTGTAGAAACGGCTTTGACCTGTGCAGGCTTTGCCGTATCACTGCTTTCTGTGGTGATGACTCCTAGTGATACCCAGTGTGTCACAGCGTCAATGACAGTGTTCTCAGGAAGTCCTGACTTTTCCGCAAGCTTTGCACTGTCACATTCACGTTCCGTTGAACAGAGTATGCAGAGAAGTACCTTTACAAAGTCGCCATCACTTAATTTTATGTATTTATCGACCACTTTAGACGGCACTGAAAAACTGCTTCCCCAGCGGTCGCAATCAAAAGTATATTTCATTATGTATCCTCGCAAATATGATTAAAACTATCCAAAATAATTATATCACATAATCTGAGCATTTGCAACAAAAATTGTGCATTTGACTTATGACAATTAAAATGCTATAATAAGCTAATACCAAAGAAACGGAGAGATAAAAATGATAAGAAAATTTGTGCCTGAGGACAGGGAAGATTACATCAGATTTTCCACTGAGTTCTATAATTCTTCTGCGGTGGACAAGCCTGTTCCAAGAGAACATTTTGAGCAGGGCTTCGATGAAATGATGAGGTCTGACGTGTATGTGCAGGGTTATATGCTCGTTTGTGACGGCAATAATGTTGGCTACTGTGTTACAATGAAAACATATTCAGTTGAAGCAGGCGGTATTACAATATGGATAGACGAGCTTTTTGTGCTGGAGGAATACCGCTCAAAAGGTCTGGGCAGGGAGCTTTTTAAGTATATCGAGGAAAATGGCGATAAAAAGCTCCGCCGTATCCGACTTGAAGTCGAGCTTGAAAACGGCAGAGCCATATCGCTTTATAAGAAAATGGGCTTTGAGCCTGCGCCTTACGACGGAATGTGGAAAACTATTTTATAGTTCTCTCGTGAATTTCCCTTGAAATGCTGTCGCAAACCTTATTAAGGGCGGCGTGGTCCATTGCGGCGATATAATACTTTTCTATCTCGTCATGGACTTTCTTGGCTTTCTTGATGCCTGAATACACTTCCTCTGCAAGGTCTGAGGCGGTGACTTTATCTAATCTCAGTCTTGTTTTCAGGGCTGAGATCTTTTTCTTGTCATAAAATCTGCCCATGTTGATAGCTTTTTCAAAGCCGTCAAGCTTGCTTATAGGGGAATTTATCACAAATGCGATGCCAGCCTCCGGGATAAGCAAATGCTCGTAAAGAGTGTTGCCAAATAGGATAGCAGGGCAGAGGATAACATCATAACCTCGCTTTACAGCTTGCTGTGCCATGAGGGTGACGAACTTGTGGGAAGCGGCATAATAATCATCGTTCATGGCGAACACGTCAAGGTAGCTGTCAAGAGTGGCAAGCTGCGTCATACAGCCGTATTCTGTCAAAGCGGTCAACTGTCTAAGATCAGTTTTGCCGCTGCCAGAGCCTTTTTTGTTTAGAAGACGTTTTGCTGATCGTTCTGTGAAGCTTTTCAGCTTTTCCTCCAGCAGACAGCCTTCACCGCAATTGTAGGTATCGAAGCAAACGTTAGACAGGGCAGTGGTAAACCTTTTGCTTCTTGCCAAAAGCGACTTGTTTTTGTCTGTGACCTCGATTATTTCAGATTTGAAGGCCTTCAGCTTTTCTTCGTCCCAATACTCTCCTAAGTTGATTATTTTCTGACAAACTCCCGGATATGAACATTCCATAACGTGGGGCGCAGTGCCGTCGCAGATTATGGCCTTTGATGTATGCAGAACGATTGCATCAAGGGAAGCAGGGTCAGAGGAGCAATAAAACCTAGTGACGTCCTCTGTCGGTTCAAACTCGGCGGCTATCTTTTTCATAAGTGAAGATTTTCCTGTGCCTGCACCCCCTTTGAGTATGAATGTGAAATACTCCTTATCAGCCATTATCTTGCCAAATTCCGTGGAAAAACCATTCTGCGTCATTGCACCCAAAAAATACTTTTCTGACATAAATTACCCTCCATATCTCAAACGCACTAGATCGGTATGACTGCGTTTGCATTTTCATTTTTATAATATGTCAGAAAAAGCATGATTGTTCAAAAAAATTAGGTGGACAAAAAAACTTGATAAAAGTAAAAAAACTTTCATTGCATGACGTTGCAACTTGATATTGTAATAACGACTTTATCTTTCCTGCCTGCAACAGGATACAAAATGCCGTCCGCTTTATGCAGTGCCTTTTTTACTATTGCAGAACTTTTCATTTATGTTCCGCCTTTCTTATCTATCTTACTTCTGCAGTATCGTGCAGCTAGTTATGACTAACTCGTAAACTTTTATGATAGAACAACAAGGTGGAAATGTCAATAGAATTGGGGCGATGGAAGGCGGTAAGGACAGAAAAATACCGATACAGAGGGGGCTGTATCGGTGGAATATATGGGTAAAGCTTAGTCTGGAAATTCAAGAGATCTTGTACATATCATTTTTGTAGAACATTATTGAATCGTTTTTTTCAGAGTGCCTTAGAACGGTAAGGACATTATAAACATCTGGAAATGGCGAAACCATACCCATACACGCCATACCAAAATTCAATCCATTAAATACTCTAAATTCGGCAGGACTAATTAAAAATAATATAAAAGGAACCACCCCAAGAACAAAAGGCAGCAGACACATCAATATAAACTTATCTCGTTTTAATGGATATGATGCTAATGCCACAAATGTTGTCTTTCCTTTAATTCTTCCTATTGTTACATCTGCGTCCTTAGGATAAACGATTCCGTGTAACCACTCGTGAATTATCAACAATAAAAAGCCTAAAGCAAATCCCACCAGAATAAATATTGGAGAGATCACGACCACCTTGCACACAATGGTTTTACCAAGTATAGCGGCAAAAAGTAAAACACATAGAATTACAGCTATCGGCAACGCTTTTTTCATCAGTTCATCGACGCTCTTAGGCGTTTCTATCTTTATTGCATTATCGGGTAAGTTTCCTGTTTGATATTTATTTATATCTTTTATTGACCACACAATTTTTATCATATTACATACCTTTGTTTATCTAATCTCGATTTATCGTCTAATTAAATCGTATTATTCATTATACCACACCATATGCCCCAAAGTCAAGCAAACTATTCGATTCGCTATAGTCTGAAACTATATCTATACCACAGAAATAAATATTTTACTATCGCCTTTTTTCGTGCTATACTAAATACCAGCAAACCAATAGGAAATAAACTGTAGTAAAATGAAAGAGGTAATAAAAATGAGCAATAATATCAAAGCACCATGCCGCTACGATTTTGTGGGCAGCTTTCTCAGACCTGACTATCTGAAAAAGGCAAGAGCAGATTTTGAAAACGGCGCTGTCACAGTCCAGCAGCTTAAAGAGGTCGAGGATAAGGCTATCCTTGACCTTGTTGCAAAGCAGAAAAATGCTGGTTATCATATCATCACAGACGGAGAGTTTCGCAGAGCCACATGGCATCTTGACTTTATGTGGGGCTTCAACGGCGTTGGCCACAGCAAGACACAGACAGGTCTGCCATTCCATGGCGAAGCCGCAATGATAGACGATACATACCTCACAGGCAAGGTATCAGTTGGCGACCACCCATTTGTTGAGCATTTTAAATTCGTTAAGGCTCTCGAGGACGAGAACACAGTCGCAAAGCAGACTATCCCAGCACCTGCACAGTTTCTTGAACAGATGATAATGCCTTTCGCACTGGAGAACACAAAGAAGTATTATAACGATACAGAAGAGCTTGTTCAGGATATCGCAAAGGGCTACAGAAAAGTCATCGCTGATCTTTACGCAGCAGGCTGCCGCAATATTCAGTTTGACGATTGCTCATGGGGCATGATAGTTGATCCTAATGCAAAGGCTATTTTTGGAGTTGACGACGCAGGTCTTGAGGATATAAAAAGACTTCTGTTGAGAATAAACAACCTTGCTATCGAGGGCAAGCCTGAGGATCTTGTTATCACAACTCACGTTTGCCGTGGTAACTTTCACTCAACATATGCAAGCAGCGGCGCCTATGACAGCGTTGCAGAAACACTTTTTGCAGGCGAGAACGTAAGCGCATATTATCTTGAATTTGATGATGAGCGTTCAGGTGGCTTTGAACCTTTGAAGGCAGTGAGCGGCGACAAGAAGGTAGTCCTCGGACTTATCACATCAAAGAAGCCTGAGCTTGAGGACAAGCAGGCCGTTATCGACCGAATCCACGATGCTGCAAAGTACATCTCGCTTGACAGACTTTGCCTTAGCCCACAGTGTGGTTTTGCTTCCTGTGAGATAGGCAACAAGCTCACAGAGGAGGAACAGTGGGCAAAGCTTGCTCTTGTTAAGGAGATCGCCGAAGAAGTTTGGGGATAACCAACAGATTTAACATATATCCCGAGGGATACTCAATATTCTTGATAAAAAATGACTGGCGTCAAAACATATCCAACTTCTTAACAGATCATACGAGTGCGGAGAAAAGGACAAATAAAAAGTAGGGAGCGTTGCCAAATCGGTAGCGCTCCCTATAATATTACTTGAGGCTCTTAGGTTTCTGTTTTAAAATCTCTTGGATCTCTGCAAGATGTTTGGCTGTAAAGGTAATTAATCCTGTATAATGAAACTTGACACATACAAATAAAATGTGTCAAGTGATATTGACAAAACCATGGTGAGGGAAGTGATGTGATTTTTCTCAAATATGTTGATCCGATTTTCTTTTTCTATTTTCCATTGTCAATTCTGAAAAAATGTGCTATAATCATACTGATAATCAGCTGCATTGGCGGAGAATGGAGGAAAATATCTTGTGTTTTACAGTAATATTGGCGGATGATGAGCCACAGATTTTAGAAGGAATTCGGGATTCTGTGGAGTGGGAAACACTGGGGTTTCGTGTCATTGCAACAGCACTGAACGGAAATGAGCTTCTGGAACAGACGGAAACGCTTCGTCCTGATTTGGTAATCAGCGACATTAAAATGCCGTTTCTGGACGGATTGGAAGTGGCGAGAATCCTGCATGAGAACATGATGCATATCAAAATTGTCCTTTTTTCCGACTGGGACGATTTTGAATATGCACAGCTTGCCATTCGGTATGGGGTATCGGAATATGTGCTGAAACCCATCGACTTTCAGGAAATGCAAAACCTGCTGAAAAAAATCCACAGAGAATTAGAAACGGAGTTGGAACAGCGTCAAAATCAGGAGCGTTTTGCGGAAATTTATCAAAAGAGCCTGCCATTGTTGCAGGAGCAGTTTCTAATACAGCTGGTCAGAGGCTCACTTACCCCAGAACAGATGCAGCGGCAGCAAAAAAATCTGTCGGTTTCGCTGGATGCCAATCATTTTTGTGTGGTCATTATGAAGATCACGGAGGAAAGCGATGATTATCTGTCGCAGTTTTCCGTGGCAGAATCCGTCAATGAGATGCTGCAGCAGGTCTGTCCCTTTCGGACATTTCGTTATCTGGACAAGATCATTTATCTGTTGCTGCTCTCTGCACCGTCGGAAATGATACGGATTCAGAAAGCACTGAACGAAGCCTCTCATATTTCCAAGCACTATAACCAAGTGGCATTTTCCTGCGGCATCGGCAGCATCTGTGAAAAGCTGGAAGAGTTGCCGGCTTCGTTTTCACAGGCAATGGAGGCGTTGGAATACAGCGTGGTGTCCGCAGAAGAGTCTGTGACCTCTTATCAGGATGTGGAATTGTACGAAAACCACGTGTACACCTCTATATCCACAGAGGAACTGGAAATTGCGATCAAGCTGGAAGATCAGGAAAAAGTGCAGAAAGAAGTGGAAAAGCTGGTGACACAACTGGAAGAGAGCCACTATAATTTCAATGCTTACCAGTCAGCGATTCTGGAGATCATCTTTTCCATTTCCGGCATTTTTCGCCAGTATCACATGATGGACGACGAAATATTCGCCGATGCCAAGCGTATGACCATGAAGGTCCTGTCCCTGGAAACGGGAGAGCAGCTGAACGCATGGCTGCTGAATTACTGCGACTATATCATTTATGCGATTCACCAGAGGAAGGTGGATCGGAACAGCATCCTTGCACAAAAGGCCATGGAATATGTCCAGCAGCATTACGGCAATGCGGAGTTGTCCGTGGACGAGGTGTGTGCCTATCTGCATGTCAGTACGTCTCACTTTTCCAACATCTTTCGCAAGGAAACTGGCATGAGCTTTCTTGCGTTCCTCACGAAGAAGCGAGTGGACGAGGCAGTTCGCCTGCTGAAGACAACGGACGAAAAAAGCAGAGTGATCGGAGAAATGGTCGGCTATCCGGAACCCAATTATTTCAGCTATGTCTTTAAGAAAAACATGGGCATGTCGCCGGCAAAATTCCGAAAAGAACTGGCAACGGGGAACTAGCATGAAAAAGATATTGCAATGGCTGCACCGGAAGATTGACGGAAAGAGCATTCGTCTGATTTTTACTGCCCTGTTTTTCCTGACCGTCAGTCTGTTCACTGCACTGATCATCTCCCTTTATTCAGAGTATACCAAGGCACAGATCACCGCTTTTTTGCAGGAGAAAAATACCCAGCAGCTGCGGCGTATGAGTTTCAGCATTGAGGAAGATGTGGACGACACCATTGAGCTTGCCAATACTGCCTACTATCAGATCATCAAGAGCGCTGACCTGCAGGCACTTTTGACGGAACAGACTTTGTCGGATTTCTGCCAGCTTCATGAAAACAAGATTTTGTATGCCGCCATTTATGATATTGACGGGGCACTGCTCTGGCAGAATGCAGAGAATTATGATACAGAATCGGTGGACGATGCTACATGGTTTCAGGCAGCAGAAACTAAAATTGACACCGTCGCATTTGATGTGCCTCATTATATCCAGACAGCAGCAGGATTTCAAAAAGCCATGACCGTTTCCCGCTATGTGGAGCTTCGGGACGGTGGAAAGAGCCGTTCTGGAATTTTGCGGTTTGATGTCTGCATGGACAACATGGAGGCAGAGCTGAACATCTATCCGGCATCACAGACGGATTATTTTTATCTGATGGACAACGAAGAGCATCTGATCTGCTATCCCTTTGAGAAACGACTGGAGAGCGGTGTGCGAACCGAATGGACGCAGCATGCACCGAAAAATCAGGTGGTTTTGCAGGACAAAAAGGAGTGGCTGCTCCAGCAGCAAACCATAGGATATACCGGCTGGAAACTGATCTCTGCTGCTTCTTTGACGGAAGAACTGCAAAACAACACGCAGCTCAGAACCGGAATCGCAGTCATTGTTCTGCTGATGGCGGTGGTTTCTGTGATATTGGACTTTTTGATTCAGCGTCTGATGATCGCACCGGTTTTGCGGCTCTCCGAAACCATGAAACGGTTTGGACATGGGGAATTGCAGGTTCGTGCAAAAGCAGAGAGCTGCGGAGAAATCAGAGGACTTTCCGACGGCTTTAATGACATGGCAGAAAAGACGAATCAGCTGATGGAACGAGTGCGGAAAGAGGAACGGGAAAAACAGATTACTGAGCGAAAGCTTCTGCAATCTCAGATCAATCCCCACTTTTTGTATAACACGCTGGATTCTATTATCTGGATGATACAGAGCAAAAAGTATGAGGGCGCCGGAAAAATGGTGTCCATGCTGGCAAAGTTTTTCCGCATCTCTTTGAGTCAGGGAAAGGACATTATCACGCTGAAAAAGGAACTGGAACACGCCGTCAGCTATCTTTCCATTCAAAATGTGCGGTTTCAGGATAAGTTTACATTTACGGTGGATTGGGACGAAAAACTGGCGGACTGCCTGTGTCCCAAGCTGGTGATCCAGCCACTGTTGGAAAATGCAGTCTATCACGGCATGGAGGGCATGTATGAAGACGGAGAGATCCAACTGAAGATCTATGCGGTAAACGAACTGGTGCACATCGATGTGATCGACAACGGCGAGGGTATGACCGAAGCACAGGTGCAGAAGATGATGCAGGGCGATGTGGTGTCCAGCAAGCGTGGCTCCGGAATTGGTGTGAAAAATGTCAATGACCGAATCAAGCTGTATTTCGGTGAGGCATATGGCGTACAGATAATCAGTGCACCGGATGAGGGAACTACGGCACGCATCTATTTTCCCATGAGGAGGCAGGAAGATGAAATTGAAAAATAAGGTGCTCTGGTTCTTTGCCGGAGGGATTCTGCTGGTACTGCTGTTGTTTCTTGAACAGCAGTTCTTTCAAACAAGAAAAAAACAGATCGCCGTGATTTTGTCGGAAGATGCAGTGTCCGATTTCTGTGCGTTTCAGGAGGGCATCTATGACGGTGCAGAGGATTGTGCGGTGTCACTTCGTATCATACACACTCCGGAGCTTTCGGAAAACGCATGGGCGGAATTGCTGTCTGCACAAAAAAAGCAGGGCTGTGACGGTGTTCTGCTGTTCTGTCCGGAACAATACTACACCGGAAGCGAAAAGTTCTATGCCGAAACACTGGAGCAATGCAAGCTCCCTGTTTTCTCTGTCACCTATGCACCTGCATTTTTCCACGGTGCTTATAGCGATGGCATGGAGCAGATCTCCGAGATCCTATCCCCGCAAATCCAAGAGGCAGCACAGGGTGCGTTCGAAATTGCCGCAGATACCACGCAGGCAAAGAGTGTGCGAATTGCGGAGTCTGTGGAGCAGTGTCTGAAACAAAATGATGCGGTATATGATCGGGATACCAGTTTTGAAAACGGCTCTAAAACACTGCTGGTCTGCGGAGAAACAGACGACACCAAAGCTTTTTCCCATGCGGCGGCAGTCATTCAGATCTGCCCCGAACAGCCGGATTATACATTACTGACAAGCGGTGCGGTGGACATGATCGTGACAGAGAATGATTATGGGTTTGGGTATCAGGCAATCGCCTATCTGACAAAGCGTATGCAGGGGAAAAATGTGCCGTTTTCTCCGCCAGAACTGCGTGAGGTCACAAAGGAAAATCTGTTCGATGCCCAACAGGACGCACTGCTGTTTGAATAGGAGAAGTGCCATGAAAAAGAAGAACCTTATTTTCTCTGCGGTAGGCGTTGGACTTCTGGCTGCTGCTACGGTGGGCGGATTTGTCCACTTTCAAAAGCAGCACACTGACCGTTTTTTGAAAGTGGGAATTGCGGTATATGATCTGGAAGACCCCTATATTCAGACATTGACAGATGCTATTCGCAGTCAGTTGAAAGATAAGACCATCGACGGAAGGGAGATCATCTACGATGTTTTTGATGCCTCCGGCAGTGCGTTAACACAGAACACACAGCTTTACGAAATTTTGCAGCAGGAGTATGATGTGATCCTCTGGAATCCGGTTTCGCCCACTAATGTCGTGGGGATACTGGAGGATGCACAGGAACAGGATGTGCCGGTGATTCTGTTCAACCGTGAACCGGCGAAAGCGGATCTGGAGGAGCAGGACAATGTATGGTACGTCGGCACAGAGGCGAAAGAAGCCGGAAATATGCAGGGAGAAATGCTGATTCAGGCTTGGAATACCTGTGAGATGGACAAGAACCGGAACGGCATGCTGGACTATATTCTGGTAGAGGGAGAACAGGCACATACCGATGTCATCAACCGTACTGATGCGTTTCTGCAAACGGCTTCTGCTGCACTTCCTCTGAATCAGCTCCATGTGATCTCCGCGGACTGGGCGAGAACCTCTGCACTGCGGGAGATGCAGAACCTCTCCGCAGAGGAGACAACTGAAGTCGAGGCGGTGATTTGCAGCAATGACAGCATGGCATTGGGTGTCGCAGATTTTTATGCAAAGCAGAAGCTGCCGCTGCCAGTCATCATTGGCATCAATGGGATTCAGGACATGCAGGATGCCATTGATGCCGGGGCGATTTACGGGACGGTAGATCTGAATGTTCCGGAACAGGCAAAAACTATTTTTGCAATCATTCAGGGATATTTCGATGCCGGAGCAGAAATGCCGAAAGAAAAAGTCTGCTATCTTCCGCAATCCCCTTATACGAAATAAAATAAAGCAAACCTTCTTGAATCGTGTTGGAATTTGTATCTTTTGCACAGAATAATGTATTCCTTTTGGAAATGTCCTGTGCTATGATATAGATGTCAACAAAACAGGAACCCGAACGAAAATAGGTTCCGATTCAAGGAGGTTTTTCTTATGTTAAAAAACAGCACACAACCCGCCGGCGGCGGAAACGTCATGTATCCCGGGAAAGTTCCGGGGAAAGTCAAGTATACATTTGCATTTGGTGCATTGGGCAAGGATATGATCTATGGCATGATCGCAACGTTCTCCATGATCTATTTTACCGACATCATTAAGGTCGCACCGGCATTTATCGGCATCATGTTCTTTTCCGCAAAAATCTGGGACGCCTTCAACGACCTGTTTATGGGAATGCTGGTGGACAACACCAGAAGCCGTTTCGGAAAGTTTATCCCGTGGCTGACGGTCGGAACACTGATCAACGCATTTGTTTTTATCATTTTGTTCACCGACTTCCATCTGAGCGGCATCGGACTTTGCGTATTTGCTGCCGTTGCCTATGTCCTCTGGGGCATGACCTATACTATTATGGATATTCCATATTGGTCTATCGTTCCGAATCTGACTTCAGACCCTCACGAGAGAGAAAAGGTTTCTGTACTGCCCCGTATTTTTGCCAGCATCGGTCAGTCCCTGATCATCGCCGGATTTGGCGTACAGATCATCAAGGGACTGGGAGGCGGTTATACAGGATATCATCGTTTTGCATTGATCATTGCCGCAACCTTTATCTTTACCATTGCAGTTACCGTCATCAATCTGCCGAAAAAGCAGGTGGGCAAAAAGGCAGAAAAGGTTTCTTTCAAGGACATCTTCTCCATCATCAAGAGAAATGACCAGCTTCGCTGGGCAGTGGCTCTGATCCTCCTGTACAACGTGGGAATCCAGCTCATTATGGGTGTTGCAACTTATTATTTTGCTTATGTCTGCAACAACAGCAGCATGCTCTCTGCATTTATGATCAGTGCCTCCATCGCAGAAGTGGTTGGTCTGATTATTTTCCCGAAGGTCACCAAGATGCTCTCCAGAAAGAAAGCATTCCTGATGGCATGTATTCTTCCGGCAATCGGGCTGCTGATCCTACTGCTCACCGGTATTTTTGCACCGCAGAACATTGTGCTCACTGTCATTGCAGGCGTTATCGTCAAGACTGGTACTGGTCTGGAACTGGGCTGTGCGACAGTCTTTCTGGCAGACGTGGTGGACTACGGCGAATATAAGCTGGGCATAAGGAATGAGGGTGTCGTATTCTCCCTCCAGACACTGATCGTGAAGCTGACCGCTGCATTTACTTCTCTGTCCATTGGCTTTGCACTGGACCTGACTGGATATGTACCGAATCAGATCCAGTCCCTCGCAACTCAGAACTCTATTCGTGTGCTGATGTGTGTCATTCCGGCTGTGGGAATGCTGCTGGCATATGTGGTATACCGCAGGAAGTATAAGCTGAACGATGCGTATATGAAAAAGGTGGTTTCCGCCATTTCTAGTCCAAAGACTGAATTGACATCCGAAAAGACGACAGAGGAGGAATCATGACCATGAAACTGAAACAATTTCAGGCAGACCTGACCGCAGGAAAATATGATGAAAAGCTTTGCAAACTCTACGGCAGCTCCGATGCCGTACTTGCTGCACAGCGAGCACGCTATTTGCAGGCGGCAGAGAACTTTTCTTGCCTGTATCCTGAGTGGGAGGAGATCGCCGTATTTTCTGCACCTGGCAGAACCGAGATCGGCGGAAACCATACCGATCACCAGCATGGCTGTGTTCTGGCTGCCTCTGTTGATCTGGACGTCATTGCCATTGTGGCATTTCACGACGAGCATGTGATTCGGCTGCAATCTGCCGGGTATCCGCAGGATTATGTGGATTTGTGTGACCTCACGGTACATCCGGAGGAAAAGGGAAAGTCCGCTGCACTGATTCGCGGTGTGGTTTCCAGATTTCAGGAAATTGGCGTTGCTGTAGGCGGCTTTGATGCTTACACCACTTCCAATGTCCTGAGTGGCAGTGGGCTCTCATCTTCGGCTGCCTTTGAGGTACTCATCGGCACTATCATCGACCAGCACTATCATGCAGGTGCTGCCGGAGCAGTAGAGATTGCCAAAATCGGACAGTATGCGGAAAATCGGTACTTCGGAAAAAAGAGCGGGCTGATGGATCAGATGGTAAGCTCTGTAGGTGGATTTGTGTTCATTGATTTTGAGGACACGGACAACCCGAAAATCGAAAAGCTGTCCTGTCAGTTTGAAGATGCCGGCTATATGCTTTGTATCACAGATACCAAGGGCAGCCATGCAGATTTAACAGATGATTACGTTTCTATTCCGGCGGAGATGAATCTGGTGGCTGCACAATTCGGAAAAAATCATCTGCGGGAAGTGGACGAGGAAAAGTTCCTGCAGGCACTTCCGAAATTGCGAACTGCCTGTTCCGACCGTGCTATTTTGCGTGCTGCCCATTTCTACGGGGATAACCGGCGTGCAGCCGAGGAGGCAAAGGCACTGTCCAGCAATGATTTTCCACGGTTTCTGAAACTGGTGAAAGAATCCGGAGATTCCTCTGCGAAATGGCTCCAGAATCTCTACTCCTGCAGCAAACCGGCAGAGCAGGGTATTACGCTGGGGCTCTGGGCGAGCAAGCAGATTCTCGGAGATGCAGGCGTTTCCAGAGTGCACGGCGGAGGATTTGCCGGAACTATTCAGGCATTTGTGCCGGTACATATGGCGAAAGATTACTGCAAAAAAATGGATCAATTGTTCGGGGCGGGCAGCTGCCAGATCCTCCAGATCCGGAACATTGGCGGCATGCAGTTTGCTTGAGGATTTGTTGAGAAATGGGGGTGTGTATCGCATGAAACAAGTACAGATTTCAGAATTTGAACCAACTTCCAGTGGGCAGATGGCACATTTCTACCGCATTGAGAATGCCTCCGGTGCAAGCGTGACACTTTGTGATTATGGTGCGTCGATCGTTTCTCTGCTGGTGCCGGATCGGCAGAAGCTGCCGCGGGACGTGGTGCTGGGTTATGCCCATGTGAAAGGCTATGAAACCGGCGGAGAATATTTTGGCGAAACTGTTGGAAGGTGCTGCAACCGTATCTGTCACGGACGGTTCGTCCTGAATGGTCAGGAGATACAGCTGAATTGCAACGATGGAAAACACCATTTGCACGGCGGTTACCGCAGCTTAAGCCGGCGTATCTGGCAGGCAGAATGCGGCGGGAACAGCGTTGCTTTCACCACAGAGAGTCCGGACGGTGAGGAACATTATCCGGGAAATTTGCAGGTGACTGTTACCTATACCTTTGACAATACCAATACTCTGACCATTGCTTATGAGGCAGTTTGTGATAAAGATACGATCTGCAACCTGACCAACCACAGCTATTTCAATTTGGACGGACACCAAAGTGGAACACTGGCGCATCATATGCTGAAACTTTTTGCGGATTCCTACATTCCAATTGACCAGACTTCTATTCCGTCAGGAGAAATCGCACCGGTTGCAGGAACGCCCTTTGACTTTCGCGCATACAAGCCGATTCCGGCAGCATTTCAGGAGGATTGCGTGCAGATTCAGAACGCAGCCGGATTAGATCATAGTTTTGCCGTTCGTTCCGATTCACCGATTCAGGCGGAGGCATACAGCACAGAGAGCGGAATCCGGCTTACCTGCAAAACAACGCAGCCCGCCATTCATGTGTATACTGCCAATTTCGTAGAAACTCCGGCGGATCTGGGAAAAGACGGTTGCGCTTACGGAAAACGAGGTGCCTTTTGCCTGGAAACGCAGAATTTTCCGGACGCCATCAATCATCCTAATTTTCCCTCGCCAATTTTGCGTGCAAATACCCCGTACCGGCAGGAAACACAGTTCCATTTTTCACTGAAAGGAGAAGCATAATATGCGTATTTTAGTCTGGAGGAGATCATTGCCAGTGCATGGAATTGGCATACGCACCACCCAAATGGATACGAGGAGTGAGACAGATGATTTGCGATGAAATTCAAAAGCTGATGGATTACGGATTACAAAACGATTTGATCCAACCGGAAGATCGTTATGTGGTACAGAATCAGTACATGGAGATTTTTCAGCTGAACGATTGGCAGACCAGCGGAGATGCATCTTCGAAAACAGAGATTGATGCGATTTTGCAGCCACTGATCGACTATGCCTGTGCACAGCATCTCATTCCGGATACCAGTGCCTCACGGGATTTGTTCGATACCAGGCTTATGGGCGTGTTGACACCTATGCCCGGAGAGGTGATGGCATCTTTTCGGAAGCACTACGCTGTATCGCCGGAAGCAGCAACGAGCTGGTACTATGCGTTTAGCCAGAACCTGAATTATGTGCGTCGGGGCAGAATTGCAAAGGATTTGAAGTGGACATATGCTTCCGAATACGGCATGCTGGACATTACGATCAACCGTTCCAAGCCGGAGAAAGATCCCAGGGACATTGCCGCAGCAAAATCTGCCAAGGCATCTGCATATCCCAAGTGCCAGCTGTGTCCGGAAAATGCAGGGTTTGCCGGCAACTTGAAACAACCGGCAAGGCAGAATCTGCGTCCGGTTTCGCTGCAAATTCAGGGAGAACCGTGGCAGCTGCAATACTCACCCTATGGGTATTACCACGAACACTGCATTGTGTTCAACAAAAAGCATACAGCAATGAAGATCGATGCGGCAGTGTTTGAGAAACTGTTTGATGTGCTGGATATTTTGCCCCACTATTTCATTGGCTCGAATGCAGATCTGCCCATTGTGGGCGGTTCGATTCTCAGTCATGAGCATTTTCAGGGCGGCAACTATTCCTTTGCCATGGCAAAGGCACCGATTGAAAAATACTATGTGCTTCCTCAGTTTCCGGATGTGCAGGTGGGTATTGTAAAATGGCCCATGTCTGTGATACGGCTGCAGGCATCAAACCGGAGCATGCTCGCCGCGGCTTGCAGCAAGATTCTGGAAAAGTGGCGTACCTACAGCGATGCAAGTGTGCAGATATTGGCATCCACTGATGGTGTGCCGCACAATACCATTACACCGATCGCCAGAATGCATGGCAGTACCTATGAGTGTGATCTGGTTCTGCGAAACAATCGCACTACGGAAGAACGTCCGCTGGGACTATTTCACCCCAATCCGTCATTGTACCACATCAAAAATGAAAACATCGGCCTGATCGAGGTCATGGGGCTTGCAGTGCTGCCATCACGTCTTGCAGTGGAACTGGATGCTGTGAGAACGGCGATGCTTTCTGGTGCAGATTTGACGGCGAATCCGCTGACCGCATCACATGCTGACTGGGCTGTTTCCATTTTGAAACAGCATCCGGAATTTTCAGTGGAAAATGCATGGTATATCTTACACGCAGAAGTGGGGAAGGTGTTCGAGCAGGTTTTGTTAGATGCTGGTGTATTCCGTAGAAATGAGACAGGCAAAGCAGCCTTCGTGCGATTTATGAAATCGTTGTTGGAAGAATAATTGAAAACGTATCAAAATGGAAGATGGTTGTGAAAACTACATCACTTTCCTCACCACCCCACCAAGTGAAAAAGTGATACCCTTCTTCAAAACCTCTATAAAATCTTCTTCCATTTCCGAAAAAAATACCTGGAATCCCGTTGTTGGAATTCCAGGTATTTTTCTTATGCCGGGTTCTGCTCAAACAGAGCAGCATCCAGTTTGTCGGCGGCTTCCTGTTCGACTTTTTTCAGCACATTCTTTCCTCAAGTTCCTGTGTTTCTGTGGAAAATGGGATGTAGATATCATCGCTGTATCCGTACGAAGATGCCCAGATAGTGTGATCCAGTCAGCATGGGAAAAGGATTTATATAAATTTATCTTATTATCCAAAATTATGATAATAAAAACAGGTAGATAACTCAATTGAGGTATCTACCTGTCCTGTTTATAGTTCACTATATAGGTCATTCATATTAGCTCTTTGAAAATGTCTATATGAGTATCTATCAAATTGATGTGAGTCATTTTTTAGCTTAATTATGTTGCCACACGCAACATATTTTTATAGCCTATGTACCCAATCAATAGCCGCCTCTGCCCAATGAGCCGCCACCGGCTGATAGTGGCCTTCCCATGTGGCAGTGGTTTCGTCGCACAATGCAAGTCCATGTCCACCGTATTCATAAATGTGGCTCTCAAATGGAATGTGATACTTTGAAAGACTGCACATATACCAAAGTGTGTTCTCAACCCTTACACAGCCATCATCAGCACAGTGCCAGATGAATGTAGGAGGAGTGTTCTCCGATACTCTCTTCTCCATTGAAACAAGTTCTCTGAGCTCCGATGATTTTTCCTCGCCAATAATATTGAGTATTGAGCCTTCATGAGTGTATTCAGGGTCGGATGTGATAACAGGATAGCCCAAGATAGAGCCGTTTACCTTGATGTCCTCAGGGTTGCAGCCAAGAGGCTTTGTGAGCAGCTCGCTGTTCCAGAAGTTTGCCATTGTTGCCGCAAGGTGTCCGCCTGCTGAAAAACCGCATACTATTATCTTGTCAGGGTCAATGTCAAATTTCTCAGCATTATCTCTAACATACTTGACAGCCGCTGCACATTCCAAAGCGTCAGTAGGAAATTTTTTCTTGACGCATGAGTATCTCAGCACAAATGCACATATGCCTGCACCCAAAAATCTGAATGCAACAGGCTCAGCTTCACGCTCAGAACACCAATCATATCCTCCGCCCGGGCAGATTATAATTGCCTTGTGCTTCTTTCTGCCTATTTCCTCAGTGAGTGTGTTGTAATAGCAATCAAGCACAGGTGCGCAGCCTTCGCTTGAAACGCCAGCCTTTTCATAATCTACTTTTATTTCTACTGTTTCTTTAAGCATTTTATTTCCTCCGAAAAAATTATTCTGTAGCCGCCTGCTGGTCTGTCTGAGAGGACGAGTCAGCAGGTGCAGCATTTTCTGTCATATTCACGCAGACGATATAACCGTCAACGTTGTTGCCTGAGATAGTGTTAGGACGCTCATTGTTGCTGTCGTCAAGTGGTACAGGCACGTTCGTGGTGCTGCCCTTGTCTGCGGCAACGTAGTAAACTGAATACTCAGTGTCATCAAAAGCCGTGAATGTGAGCGGCTTTTCAAATGTATAGTCCTTGACAAAATCTATGTATTCTTCAAGGCAAAGCTTGTTTGCTGTCATTATCTCAGCGTGTGGTATCCCAACATATCTGAAATGATAAGCCATAGGGCTTACACCTGTGATGTCAGCTTTGTCCTCTGGGTATCTGAGGATAAGTCCGTATTTCCAGCAGTTTTCAGATATCCAACTATAATCTCCCTCGCCTGTGAACTCAGGATATGCGCCTGTGCTTGCGTCATAAAGATGCAGGTCAAAGGCAAGTCCGGTGTCATGCTCGTAGCAGGCTGATGAACTGTCTTCATCATCTTCCGCAGGCATAGCTGTGTTTATCATAAGTGTTGATATCTTTTTGTCAGCATAAAAATCATTGCCCATTTTGCTAAAGGCTTCAAAAGTCTCTTTTTTAGCCGTCAGTTGAGTGCTGCTGGTGGACATTATTTGACTTCCGTTCTTGTCAAACAAATAGGAATAAACTGTGTCTGTGTTATTCACTGTACCGGTGAAGGAGTGGTCGCCATTAACGAGAATAAGATCTCCATTTACCATATCAGTTTTGTTTTTTGCGGTAACATACATATAATTGCCCGTAAGCTTTTTCGCAGCTTTTTTACTGCTGCTGTCAGCCTTGACCGCAGAGGAGTTTGACGAGCTGTCGGAAATTTTCTTAGGGCTGTCAGCCTTTGAACTGCACGATGTAGATATTCCCAGAATGATCAAAAGCAGTATGGCAAGAGCCGCTGCAATATTCTTGTATTTATAACGTTTTACTTTTGGCACTTAACATCACCTTCCTGTATAACATACACCTAAATTATAACACATTTTTCGTAATAAGTGAACCATATGCCACTGTAGTGTCGGCACTTTTGTTATATCAGACAAATGTTTTGCGAGCGTTTTATGCAACAAGCACAAACATAATAAGGGCTGTACCGCAAAACAGTACAGCCCTTAGCAATAAATATTTTGTTAGTTTCTTACATAGTCAACAACAGACTTTATGAACGCACGTCCCTCAGGTGACTTGGAAAGCTTATCAAAATCGCATGAGCAAACTACCACCTTGCCGCCGTCCTTTTCATACTCGTAGAGAAGTGAAAGATCGTGGTTGCGGTCAAAGTTGTCAATAGTTCTCACGATAACATTTTTCTCGCCCTTAAAGTCGTCAAGAATAACCGAGCGTGAGTTCTGGACTATCTCCCACCACTGTGGCGTTGAGTATTTTTCCCCTGCAAAGCCTGCAAGAGCAGGGTGGTCGGTGTCGATAAGAAGTCCCATTGTGCCAACAGGGTCAGGTTTTTTCATCATCTGTGAGATGATACAGAACATATGATAGCACCAGAAGTCCTGACAGTAGAAGCCCTCAATAGAATTTTCAAGCCTTGAAAGGTCAGGGACGATAAGCACTGTCTTGCCCTGTTTCAGCAGACTTTCAGCTTCATCATTTACTTCGTTGAAAATGTATGCGCCGCTTATATCTGTCTTTTCAACTGTCGGTATCACCCAAAGGTCATAGTGATTGTGTATGTCAGTACCCTCTATTTCAAGTGCAAGCACAGCCTTTGTATTCTTTGTGACCTGTGGGAAAGTAAACTCTGCATCGCAAATGTCAGTGTAGTTGCCTTCTGCAACAAAATTCTTTTCGACCTTGCCAATGACATCACCGTTTTTAAGAGTGAGAGTGCAGATAAGCTTGCCGTCTTTAAGGTCAGGTCTGTAATTGCAAAGCTCTGTGTGCGCCTTGAAACTGCTGCCAGCTTCAAGAACATAGCTGTCAAAACGTGCCATAACAACAGCGTCATTGCAGAACTCTCTCCACTCGCTGTCTGTGATAAGTCCCTTGCTGTCCATGAATGCGTCAAGTACACCCACAAGGGCAGTACCCTGACCGCTGAAATCCTGAATATCGAGTATCTGGAAACCGCCGAGAAGTCTTGAACGGAAAACAGCCTCCATTTCTTCTTTATAGCACTGCACCGCAAGCTTGCCTGAGCATTTGAAATAGTCCTCAGCCAGCGGAAGAAGACCCTTTTCTTCAAGTCTTTCTCTGAATACCTCAAAGTTTCTTGCTTTAAGCGAACCTGTGTATTTTTCTATCTCCTTGAAGTTGGGATAAGTTTCATACTGACCTATTTCGTGAGTAACGATAGGCACTTCAGGGATAAAATCTGCGTCAGCTTCGCTTGCCTTGACAGTTTTCATGGTCGTGCCGTACTGTATCTGAACAGTGCCGTCCTCTGAAATTTCCGTGGAGTTTGCCTGCTTCTTAGGTCTTATAATGCTGTCATAATCGTGATTTGCCGCAGGCTTGTCAGTCTGAATATGACCAAGTGGAGCGTCACACATTGCGTATGAGCCTCTTATAAGCCTGTCGTTTGCAAGTCTTACGCCAACAAAGAAATCGTCATTTTCTATAACGTTAGGAAACCACTGGAAATTGTTTGAACCTTGTGTATAAAGGTGTCTGTTGTCAAATTTCTTGTAGCCGCCTATGATATCGTTAAGTATCTTCTTTGAGCCCCAAAGCTCGTTGCCCATTGACATCATGCAGTAGGAAGGGTGATTGCCGAAGAATTTCAGCATATTGAAGCCCTCTTCAACGAGGAAATCCTGCTCCTCCTGATTGTGGTTTTCCTCGCCCTCTTCTGTGATAGTTCCCCAGAAAGGAAGCTGTGGCTCCATATAAATTCCAAGCATATCCGCAGCGATAAACGCAGACTCAGGGGGACAGCAGGTGTGATAACGATAGTGGTTCATGCCGTATGACTTTGATATCTTCATTACCCTCAGCCATTCTTCAAGGTCGGTAGGTGCAAAAGCGGTCTTAGGGAATATCATGCCGTCATGTTTTCCTCTGAGGAAAGTTTTTTTTCCGTTTATGGTGAACTTTCCGCCCTCAGTCCTGAACTCACGCATACCGATGATATGCTCGATCACGTCACCGTCAATGTCTATTTTCAGCTTGTAGAGATTTGGCTCATGTTCGCTCCAAAGCAGGCAATCATCGCCCATTTTGTACAAAGCGTCAAGCTTGCCGTTTGTGTACTCAAAGCTCTGCACAGCAGGTGTATGGTTCTTTTCGCTGTTGAAGCTCTCAGCACTTATAACAGCTTTTCCACTTTTTCCGCCTGTTATGTTGGCTGTCACCCTGACTGTCTTGCTGTGGATATCGCACCAAAGCATAACATTTTCAGCGTGGGCGTTTTTGTAGCCTATAAGCTCGATGCGTCCTGTGATTCCGTTCCAGTTGGTCTGAGTGTCAGGTGAAGTAAGGTGTCCGCCCTTGGTCTTGTAGCCAACATTTGAAACGCAGATAGTCATTTCATGCACGCCAGTACCGATATACTCGTTCAGGTCATAGATGTGCGGAGTGCAAAGGCTCTCCTGCCTGCCTATCTTTTTGCCGTCTATATAAAGTTCAGTTATTCTTGTTCTTTCAAGATAAAGTTTAAGATTTTCACATTGCAGAGCAGAGAAGTCAACGTTTTTTCTGAACCATGCAAAGCCCTCAAATTTATATGTGTCTGTAAGAAAGCCAGTTTCTCTCTCAGTATTGTATTCGCCTTTTTTAGCGTTGGAAGTGGTGTTTGGTAGGTTTATTGTATCATCAAAAACAAGGTCAGTACCCTTACATTCCTTGTCAAGACACAGCAGCCACTCGCCGCTGAGGTCAAGCTTGTTTATCATTAAGCAACGATCCTTTCAAGTTCAAATTTTCAATATTATCATTATAGCATATGCCCTTACCCTTTTCAACAGTAATCCTTTGATTTAACCAAAATGCTATAAAATTTTGTTGTTTTTAACAATAAAATATGATACAATAAGATTAAAAGAAATCTGCCAACTGGAGGTGCAGGAAAAATGCTTGAAAATACAGACAGAAAGCTGTTGTGGCTGTGGCTCGATGTTGCGTTCGGACCTGCGGACAAGCGTTTGTGGGACGTTATGTCATATTATGACAGTGTAGAAGAAATGTGCGATGATCTATTGTCACTGCGCTGTGGATATGTTACCCAGCAGGAGGCTGAAAAGATAGCCTGCTGTACGTTCTTTCAGGCGAAACAGGTGGCTGAATACTGCGAGAAAAAGGGTATATATATCCTCACCCCTGACGATCCTCTTTATCCTGAACGGTTGAAACAGATAGAATGTCCACCTGCTGTGCTTTTCTGCCGTGGCGATGTAAGCTGTCTGTCTATTGAAAAGAGCGTTGCCATTATCGGCACTAGAGAACCAAGCGATTATTCTGTAGCCGTGGCGGAGGAGTTTTCAAGCTTTCTTGCAGAGCGAGGAGTAAATATCATAAGCGGATTTGCTATGGGTATCGACACTGCCGCACACCGCAGTGCGATGCGTGCTGGTGGAAGCACGGTGGCTGTTATGGGCTGTGGGCTAGAATATGATTATCCTCGTGGCAGGACGGGCTTCAAGCGTGAGATAGCAACACATGGGGTAGCCATATCGGAATTTTTCCCGCAGGCAAGACCTGTTCCTGAGAATTTTCGTATAAGAAACCGCATAGTTTCGGCACTTTCACATTGCGTTCTTGTGGTTGAAGCAGGAATACGCAGCGGCACGCTGAATACTGTAAATCATGCTTTATCCCAGAATAAAGACGTTTTTGTTATACCGCCTCATGACATTTTCAGCGAAAAATATGCAGGACAGTGTGCGCTTCTCCGTGACGGAGCGGTAGAAGCTTATTCTCCAAAAGATATCCTCTATTTTCTTAATAAAGCAAGAATATAGAAAAAGGCTGCGACTTTTTGCCGCAGCCTTTTGTGATATTTGAAATTACTTTGAAAGTGGGCTTTCTCTGTAGATGATGTCCTCTCTCTTTGGTCCGTTTGAAACCATTGTGATTGGGAAGCCGATATGCTTTTCAACGAAGTCGATATACTTCTTGCAGTTTTCAGGAAGATCTTCATACTTCTTGATGCCTCTGATGTCTGATTTCCAGCCGTCGAGAACTTCGATAACAGGCTTTGCCTTTTCGAGCTTTCTTGTTGTAGGGAAGTCTGTTGTTACCTCGCCGTCTATCTCATAGCCTACGCATACAGGTATCTTGTCAAGATAGCCAAGAACGTCAACTACTGTGAAAGCAACGTCTGTTGTGCCCTGGATACGGCAGCCGTACTTAGTTGCAACGCAGTCGAACCAACCCATTCTTCTAGGTCTGCCTGTTGTTGCACCAAACTCTCCTCCGTCGCCGCCTCTCCTTCTCAGCTCGTCAGCCTCATCGCCGAATATCTCAGAAACGAATGCGCCTGCGCCTACTGCGGAAGAATAAGCCTTAACAACAGTTACGATAGTCTTTATCTCATAAGGAGGTATGCCTGCACCGATAGCACCGTATGCTGCCAGTGTAGATGAAGATGTTACCATTGGATAGATACCGTGGTCAGGATCCTTCAGTGAGCCAAGCTGACCCTCAAGAAGAACGTTCTTGCCCTCTTTGATAGCGTTCCAAAGGAATGCAGATACGTCGCAAACGTATGGTGCTACCATTTCCTTGTATTCCATAAGAGTATTGAAAAGCTCATCGGCGTCTATAGGAGGCTTATGATAAAGGTGTTCAAGAAGAATGTTCTTCGTTTCAAGAACTCTCTTGATCTTTGTCTTGAGAGCTTCCTCGTCGAACAGCTCCTGAACCTGGAAACCTATCTTTGCATATTTATCAGAATAGAAAGGTGCGATACCCGATTTTGTTGAGCCGAAGCTTGCCTTTCCGAGTCTTTCTTCTTCGTACTGATCGAACAAAACGTGATATGGCATTACCATCTGCGCTCTGTCGGAAATAAGTATCTTAGGCATTGGAACGCCTTCGGAAGTTACCTTTTTAAGCTCATTGAAAAATACAGGGATATTAAGTGCAACACCGTTGCCGATAATATTTGTTGTGTGATCATAGAATACGCCGGAAGGCAAAGTGTGCAAAGCGAACTTTCCGTAGTGATTTACAATAGTATGTCCTGCGTTAGCACCGCCCTGAAATCTTACTACTATATCAGACTTTTCAGCAAGCATATCGGTAAGCTTGCCCTTACCCTCGTCGCCCCAGTTTGCGCCGACAATCGCTCTAACCATTTAATTTTATCCTCCTTGCCATAAAACAGCAAAATTAGCAGCAGATATTTATCAAAATCAACACTGCCACTAGGATATTATAGCACAAAACATTCTATATGTAAAGGCACTTTTAAACATTTAACATTTTTATAACATTTAGCGTATTACCATACTGCTGTGATAAAGAATAAAAAGTTTTAATATATCTTGCAAAAATCAGATTTGTGTATTATAATATAGTGTAACGGCTCGTGCTGTGAGATAACAAAATAAAATACGAGGGGATAACGATGACAAAAAGAAAACAATGTGCGGCTCTTGCGCTTGCATTGACGCTGACAATTTCTATGTTCGGCTGTGAAAAAGACAAAGAAACAACACAGTCGTCTGCGGTGTCGCAGATAAAGACAAGCGACTCAGCTCAACCAAGCAATGTGAAGGTCAAGGAATACAAATTTCCGGAGTTTCTGAATAAAATAAAAAGCCTTGACGAGCTTTCACGAAAGCTTTATACAAGCTTTGACAGCACTCAGTATGTTGCCGAGGTTGAGGAGCAGCCTTTTGAGGAATATAAATGTGAAAAGCTTCTTGCAGATCTTTTCTTCACTTATCGTGACGGCAGAGCAGTGGGACTTCTTGACAAGTCCGGAAACGTTGTGCTTGAAGCTGATGAGTACACTGAAATAACTGTGGTTAGCAATGGTATTCTACAGCTTTCCTATGATAAAGAGCGCAACGCTCCTATGCAGTATATGAAATATGACAGCGACGGAAATTTAAGTGACTATAAGCATAAGAAATTCTCCGCTGACAGCCTTTATACATATGAGTCGCAGGCTGATGACAGCGGCACGGACGCTGCTTATTCACTTATGATTCCTGACGGTAAAAATGTTGTGTCATCAGACGGCTCGGATAAGTGGGATTCTGTTGAGGAGATATCAGCCGACAGCATAGATACAAATAAGGCGTACAAAGGCTTTTACAAGCTCACAAAGAATGGCGGCATATACTATGCTTGCTTTGATGATTTTTATAATTATGATATCTACGAGGGCGCATATGCAAAGGTTTGTGTGAAAGTAGGCGGAGAATACGGAGAATGCTATCTTGCCGATCATGATGATTACAACGAGCTTGTGAAAATGATAGACAGCTTCGGAAACGCTTCATATAGGACGGCTCCGTCTAAAGATCCGGGACTTGATTTTATACAGATAACTCTGGGACTTAAAGAGAACACCAAAACAGAGATAACTATTTCTTCTGACGGCTATTGCCTGACGGACACCATAGAAGCTGCTGAGGGTGAGGCTGTGAACAAGTATTTCTCCTATCTTGACAAGGAAGATTTCGCAGATCTTATACTTTGGTGTGATCAGGTGCTTGCTGAGGAGTATCAAAAATAGATTTAAACTTTTTATAAATAATTTGCAGGATAGCGTAAATTTCCTGCAAAATCGGTTTTTTCAGCCCTTGCAAGTTGTTGACATTAGGTAGAACTTGTGCTATTATATTAAAGGCGTGGCGGTTTTCCTGCATATTTTCAATGAACACTGCAAATACTTCTCTTGTGACGAATGTCACAAATGAAGAACGGGAGGTATCTGAGTGTCTGAACAAGAAGAAAATGTAGAGAGCGAAAAGCTTGCTGAGGATATAAGGCAGATAAAGGAAATGGGTTCTGTCACATTGCCGGACGCAAAGCACGTTATACACTGCCTGAACATTATCGGTCAGGTGGAGGGGCATTATATTTTGCCTGCACAAAACAAAACCACCAAGTATGAGCATATCATACCTGCCCTTGTTGCTATTGAGCAGGATAGGAGCATAGAGGGGCTTGTGATAATCCTCAACACTGTGGGCGGAGATGTGGAAGCAGGACTTGCTATTGCAGAGCTTATTGCTAGTATGAAAACGCCTACTGTGTCAATGGTTGTGGGCGGAGGTCACTCCATAGGCGTGCCGCTGGCGGTGTGTGCCAAAAAGTCATTTATAGTGCCAAGCGCCACAATGACCATACACCCTGTCAGAATGAACGGGCTTGTGCTGGGAGTACCCCAGACGCTTTCCTACTTTGATAAAATGCAGGAAAGGATAGTACGATTTGTATGCGATAATTCAGCCATAAAGCCTGAGCGTTTCCGTGAGCTTATGATGTCAACGGGCGAGCTTGTAATGGACGTTGGTTCTGTTATCGACGGTGAGCAGGCTGTAAAAGAGGGGCTTATCGACAGGCTCGGAGGGCTTTCTGAGGCGATAGACTGCCTTTATGATATGATAGAAAACAGTTCTGAAAAGGAGAAAGCTGAAAATGTTTCAGACAATAATCGACCTTTATGACGTATTCAGGACTGACGTAGATATCGGAGAAGAGTTTGAGGGTGATGATACTGCTGTGGACACAGATCCTGCACATTATCTCAGCCGTGACGGCTTTTATCTCTGACAAATAACAAAATTTCGGAGGACGGCAATGGGTATCATCAATGCGATTTTTCAGGCTATAATTCAGGGCTTGACGGAGTTTCTTCCAGTTTCAAGTTCTGGACATCTTTCACTGTATCAGCATTTTACAGGAAACAGCGGAGAGGGAGCTTTATTTTTCTCGGCGATACTTCACCTTGGCACGCTTGTAGCAGTATTTGTGGCTTTCAGGAAGACAATATGGGATATGATAAAAGAGCTTGGCGTTATGATAAAGGATATTTTTACAGGCAAGTTCACTCTTAAGAATATGAATCCTCCAAGGCGTATGATAGTTATGATAATTGTTTCCTGCTTCTGCCTTGTACCGTTCCTGCCATTTAAGGGCTGGTTTGAGGGCATTGCAGAGGATTCAAGCATTTTCGCAGAGGGCCTTTGTTTCCTTTATACATCTGCAATACTTTTTATGTCAGACCGCTGTGTAAAGGGTAAAAAAACTCAGGGCAATATAGCCTATAAGGACGCAATAACGGTCGGACTTTTTCAGGGAGTTGCACTGTTGCCCGGCGTTTCAAGATCAGGCTCGACTATCTCAGCGGGACTTTTCTCAGGCATGACCAGAGAAACATCGGTAAAGTATTCTTTCATTCTGGGCATACCTGTTATACTTATGAGCTGTCTGCTTGAAGTCAAGGACGCAGTTTCAACACACACTGATATAGATTGGGTCAGCTGTGCCGTTGGATTTGTAGTTGCCGCATTTGTGGGACTTTGTGCTATCAAGCTTGTAAACTGGCTCGTTAAAACGGATAAATTCAAGGTGTTTGCTTATTATACCCTTGTGCTTGGCGTCATAGTCCTTGTTATCTCATTTATCGAGATGTGCATGGGTCACCCTATATCCTTTGCAAAGTAATGACATAAGATAATACAGTTTCTGTGAAAAAGCTTGAAATTCTGTTTTCAGGCTTTTTTGTGGGTTATAAAGGCAAATAACATTTTGCCTTTATTTGCTTAAATAAGACAAATACCGAAAGGAATGGTAAAATAAATGGCAGCTCAAAAGAAAGGCTCAAAGCCTGCGCCAAAGCAGACATCGGCAAAGAAAAAGCCCGCACAAAAGCCTGCGCAAGCTGCAAAAAAGAATACAAAACAGCAAAAGCCTCAGAGCAAGCCGCCACAGTCAAATTCCATGACAGCAGTGAGAGAAAGAGAGAACAGACGCTTCTGGTCTTACATACTTTTCTTTTTCGGCATACTTGAACTGCTTATCACGTTCGTGGAGGGAGACGGCTTGTGGAAATGGCTCCATGAGCTGAACCGAGGACTTTTCGGCGTGACAGTATTTCTGTTTGCACCTATGATAATCTATGTTGCCCTTATGATAGCTTCAGATGTGACACACAACAAGGTCATAGCGAAGGTGGTGGAGGGAAGCGTTCTTATGCTTCTTATAAGCGGCATGGCTCAGATAATCCAAGTGGGCTCTGTGGACGGAAGTTCGTTCTGGCTCAAACTTGTGGGGCTTTTCAATGATGGAAAACAGCTCCGTGGCGGCGGACTTGCAAGCGCATTGCTTGGCTGGCCTTTGCTTTCGCTTTTCAAGAGAGTTGGCGCAGGTATCGTTATCGTGCTTGTGGCGTTCACTTTTATAATGCTGCTTACAAATGTTACGCTTCCGCAGCTTCTAAAGGCAGTTTCAAAGCCTTTTGTAAAGAGCTATGAAGCGGTGAACGAGGAGCGTATCGAGCGTGCGGCTCAGCCTCCGAAGCCTCCAAGAGAGAAGAAGGAGCCAAGGCGTAATGGTAGGGTTGATATTGCAAAGTTTTATCCTGATGATGGCCCTGATACTGCGGCGGAAGCCTTTGTGCCTGTTGCAGAGTCGGAAGAAGCTACCGACAAGGTGGACGCTTCAAAGATAGATATGCCGGTCCACCCTGTAAAAGCTCCTGTGATAACACATGAAAAGCTTGAAGAAACGGCTAAGACTACCGATAATGAGGAGCTTAAAAAGATAATAGAAAACGCCATAGGCGACAGCAGAGAAGAAAAGAAGTCCAAGGACGAGCCTGTTAAGCCACCAGTAGTGAATGTTGATAAGAACGGTCAGACAACGTTCTTTGAGAAAGATAATAAAATATCTGCTTACGTTTATCCGCCTGTGGATATACTCAAATATGCTAAAAATCCTGTGGCTTCCGAGATAGTCCAGCAGGAGATACAAGAGAAATCTGCGAAGCTTGTGGAAACGCTTGAAACATATGGCGCTAAAACAAGGATCGTGGGCATACACAGAGGTCCGTCCGTTACAAGATATGAGCTTCAGCCTGCAGCAGGCGTAAGAGTGTCGAAGATAACGGGTCTTGCAGACGATATCGCACTTAACCTCGCGGCAATGAGCGTTCGTATCGAAGCTCCTGTGCCGGGCAAGGCGTGCATAGGCATAGAAGTGCCGAACGATCATAGAGATACGGTTTCTCTCCGTGAGCTTATCGACAGCGAGGAATACAGAAAGGCAAAGGGCAAGCTTACATTTGCAGTGGGCAAGGATATCGAGGGTAATATCATTATCGGCGATATCGCCAAAATGCCGCATATGCTCGTTGCAGGTACAACAGGTTCAGGTAAGTCTGTTTTTACAAACTCTATCATACTTTCTATACTTTACCATGCGTCGCCTGACGAAGTAAAGCTTATTCTTATCGACCCTAAGAAAGTCGAGTTTCCTATTTATAATAAGATACCGCATTTGCTTATCCCTGTTGTTACCGAGCCTTTAAAGGCGGCTGGTGCGCTTGGCTGGGCGGTAAATGAAATGAACAAGCGTTATCTTATGTTCGAGGCGAACAATGTAAAGAACTTGCAGGAGTTTAACGACATGGTTCTTGAAGAACGCAATAAGCCTGCCGAGGAGCAGGACGAAGTCCGTGCAAAGATCGACCTGCTGCCGCAGATAGTTATTGTGGTCGATGAGTTCGCCGATCTTATGATGGCTGCGAGAAGCGAGGTAGAGGACTCAGTTTTAAGACTTGCACAGCTCGCCCGTGCGGCAGGAATACATATGATAATCGCAACACAGTCCCCTAGGGCGGACGTGTTGACAGGACTTATCAAGTCAAATATCCCATCGAGAGTTTCTCTCAGTGTATCCAGCAACGTTGACTCACGAGTTATACTTGATGAAAGCGGTGCAGAGAAGCTTCTTGGAAACGGTGACCTGCTTTATAAGCCTGTTGGCGTTAAAAAGCCTATAAGAATGCAGAGCGGCTATGCAGCGACTTCTGAGATAAGAGAGGTTGTAAACTTCCTCAAGAACGAGCATACCGCAGAATACAGCGACGAAGTTATCGCAGAGGTGGAGGAGAATACTCCGCAGCCAAAGGACAGCGGTTCGACAGGCAGCGATAATGTTTCCGTAAATCCTGATGACGACCTTGTAAATCAGGCAATATCCATAATCGTGCAGACAAATAACGCTTCCACTGCGTTTTTGCAGAGAAAGCTAAAACTCGGTTTCCCTAGAGCCGCCCGTATCATGGACGAGATAGAGGAAATGGGCATAATAGGACCACAGGAAGGCTCTAAGGCACGAAAGATAAACATAACAAAAGAAGAATGGGCTGAAATGCAGGCAAGAAGATAGCTCAGGCGGAAAGGAAGAACATGGCAGGCAGATCTGCGAAAAAGAAAAATTCGACAGCACCGCTTAAAAAGGCGGTAACGCTCATAGCGGTTTTTGTGGTGCTGCTTTTTACAGTGCTTGACCTGACAGGGTTAGTTTCTTTCGACAGCTTGCTAATCAAGGCAGGCGTTGAGGACAAGCCGGCGGAACACGCTCAGACAGAGGTGCATTTTATCGACGTTGGTCAGGGCGACAGCACCCTTGTGATATCACAAGGGGAGGCTATGCTCATTGACAGCGGCGATAAAGATGACAGCAATAAAATAGAAAAATATCTCGAAAAGCAGGGAGTGACAGAGTTAAAATATCTCATTGCCACCCACCCTCACGCTGACCATATTGGTGAAATGAGCGAGATAATAGACCAGTTTCAGGTGGATAAATTCATTATGCCGAAAGTCAAGGCTGATATGACGCCCACCACAACGATATATGAGAAAATGCTCAAAAGCATAAAGGCAAAGGGCTTGAAGATAACACAGGCAAAGCCTATGGAATTTGAGCTTGGAAGCTGTAAGGTGGAGCTTTTCACACCAAAAAAGGACTATGATAATCTTAATAACTATTCCACCCTTGTGAAGATAACAGACGGTGAAAACAGCTTTTTGATAACGGGGGATTGCGAGACCACTGAGGAGAAGGATATACTTTCTCAGGGTTATGATGTTTCTGCAAAGGTGCTTAAAGCAGGTCATCACGGCAGTTCCACTTCTTCGGGGGTCGATTTTCTTAACAAGGTCATGCCGAGATATGCTGTTATATCCTGCGGCAAGGGCAACAAGTATGGTCACCCACACGAGGAAACTGTCACAAGGCTGAAAAAATATGCTTCCCATTTGTATGTCACTGCAGATGTGGGAACGATAGTTTTCAGCTCAGATGGCGAGGGGCTGAGCGTTTCTGATGAAAAGGGAGAAAAGTGATATGGAAGAGATTCTTATAGTTGACAGGATAGAAAACGGCTATGCTGTGTGTGAAACTGAGCAGGGAGAAAAAAAGGATATACCGCTTTCCGAAACAAAAGACGTTCACGAGGGTGACGTGCTTATCTTAAAGGACAGCGTTTATATCCCGGATAAGGACAAAACAGAAGCAAGAAGAAAAAGGATACTCGCCCTACAGGAAGACCTGTGGGCTTGATTATATGCTGAAAGGTATAGATAGAAATGGAAAAAGATTTATTTACGCTTATCAATGAAAAGCTGTCAGGCTTGTCAAAGGGTCACAAGCTTATTGCAAACTACATTCTCTCCCACTATGACAAAGCGGCTTTTATGACGGCTCAGAAGCTTGGAAAAACCGTTGGCGTCAGCGAATCAACGGTGGTAAGATTTGCCTCAGAGCTTGGCTATGACGGCTATCCTGCCCTTCAAAAAGGCTTGCAGGAGCTTATGAGAAACAAGCTTACAACTGTTCAGAGAATAGAGGTCACTTCCGACCTTATGAGCAGTGACAACGTGCTTGAAAGGGTACTCAACCTCGACATCGACAAGATAAGGCGTACTTTGGAGGAAACCTCAAAGGAGGACTTTAACAATGCCGTTGACACTATCGTGTCCTGCAATACCCTTTACATAATGGGTACGAGAAGTGCAGCTTCTATCGCTTCGTTCCTTGCTTATTATCTGGGACTTATTTTCCCCCATGTAAAGCTCGTTCAGAGTACGACTACTTCCGAGCTTTTTGAAAAGATAATGAGAATAGACGAAAAGGACGCCATGATAGGAATTTCTTTCCCAAGATATTCAAAGCAGACCGTCAAGGCGCTTAAATATGCAAAGAGCAACGGCGCGAACGTTATAGCTATAACAGACTCAAAGGCTTCGCCTATCGCAAAGTATGCAGACAGCCTGCTTCTTGCAAGAAGCGATATGGCTTCGTTCGTTGACTCCCTCGTTGCGCCGCTGAGCCTTATAAATGCACTTATCGTTGCGGTATCAATAAGAAATATCGACAGAGTGTCCCAGACCTTTGAACGTCTTGAAAAGGTATGGGCTGAGTATGACGTTTACGCAAAAAGCGAGGAAGATACACAGTGAGAAGATTTGACGCAGTTATAGCAGGCGCAGGTGCGGCAGGAATGTTTTGCGCTGTTCAGCTTGGCTGGCGTGGAAAGAGCGTTGCTGTTATCGAGCATAGCGGCTGTCAGGGCAGAAAACTCATGATAACAGGCAAGGGCAGGTGCAACGTCACAAACAACTGTACCGCTGACACTGTTATGAAAAATATCCCACGCAACAGCAAGTTCATGTATTCAGCACTGAGCAGATTTGCTCCGGAGGACGTTATGAGCTTCTTTGAGTGCCTTGGGGTGGAGCTTAAAACAGAGCGTGGCAACAGGGTTTTCCCTGTAAGCGACAACGCAAAGGATATCGTAAAAGCACTTGTGAAAGCCTGCGAGGACTGCGGAGTGCAGTTTATCGACGATGAGGTAAAAGAGCTTATCATCAAGGACGGCAGAGCAGAGGGCTTTAAGTGCGAGCATGGGGATTATTACGCAGACAGCGTTATCGTTGCAACAGGCGGAAAGTCCTATCCACGGACAGGCTCAACAGGCGACGGCTATAGGCTTGCGAAGTCTGTGGGGCATAAGGTCACGGCAATAACTCCGTCACTTTGCCCTGTAGTCACTTATGAGCGTGAGGAATTTGCTTCTGCAATGGGGCTTTCCCTTAGAAACTGCACCTTGACGCTTCGTGAAGAGGACAAAGATAAACCAATTTTCCACGAGCTTGGAGAAATGCTTTTCACACACTTTGGTCTGAGCGGACCGCTTGTACTTTCGGCTTCGGCTCACCTTGGTGATATGAACAAGTCAAGGTATTATATGGATATCGACCTTAAACCTGCACTGAGCCATGAACAGCTTGACAGCAGGATACTTCGTGATTTCGGAGATTTTCCAAACAGAGATTTTCAGAATTCACTGGGTAAGCTGCTGCCTTCAAAGATAATACCACTTATAATAAAAAGGTGTGGCATCGATCCTGAGAAAAAGGTCAATCAGATAACCCGTGAGGAGCGTGAAAGGCTTGTTTCCACAGTGAAAAAGCTAACGTTCACAGTGAAGTGTATGCGCCCTGTAGAGGAAGCTATCATAACCCGTGGAGGAGTTGATGTTTCGCAGATAGACCCACGGTCAATGGAGTCAAAGCTGTGTAAAGGACTTTACTTTATCGGTGAGGTGCTTGACGTTGACGCTTATACGGGCGGCTTTAATTTGCAGATAGCGTTTTCCACGGCGTATAGCTGTGCGGATAAAATAGGATAAGGAGATTTTGATATGGGAATAAACGTGGCTCTCGACGGACCTTCCGGAGCAGGAAAGTCCACTATCGCAAAGGCGGTAGCGAAAAAGCTTGAATATGTATATGTAGACACAGGTGCGATGTACCGCTCTATAGCTTATTATGTTATAAGCAAGGGTGCAGACCTTTCTGACCCTGAGCAGATAAAACCTCTTCTTGGTGAGATATCCATTAAGCTTTGCTACACAGAAGCAGGGCAGAGAGTAATGCTCAATGACGAGGACGTTTCAGACAAAATAAGAACGCCTGAGATATCCATGGGTGCGTCAAAGGTGTCTGCTATACCTGAGGTAAGAGAATTTCTGCTTGAACTTCAGAAGAATATCGCAAAAGAAAACAACATCATCATGGACGGCAGAGATATCGGTACTGTGGTTTTGCCAAACGCTGACGTGAAGATATTCCTCACAGCCGCACCGGAAGCCAGAGCGGAGAGACGTTTCAAGGAGCTTCAGGAAAAGGGCGACAAGTCTACATATGACGAGGTATTGCAGGATATAATCCAGCGTGACTATAACGATACTCACAGAGAGATAGCACCGCTGAAAAAGGCTGATGACGCCGTTGAGGTGGATTCTACTGAGTTGACTCTTGAAGAGTCTGTTGAGGCTATCTACAAGGTAATAACCGACAAGACTAAAAAAAAAGAGCGTAAGATAAAAGAGATAATGCCTGTCAGACCTGTGAAAAAAGAACACAGGCTTGGTCATTTCCATATGTTTTGGTACACAGTGCTGAGATATATCGTTATGGGACTTTATCATCTGTATTTTAACATCACTTTCGAGGGTACGGAAAATATCCCAAAGGACGGCGGGAATATATTCGCTTCAAATCACAGAAGCTATCAGGACCCTGTTTTTATCGCACTGCCAACAAGAGTGCCGCTTTCTTATATGGCTAAGGAGGAGCTTTTTCATCAGAATGTGTTCTTCACTCTGCTTATAAAAGCGTTCGGAGCATTCCCTGTCACAAGAGGAAAGGGCGACACTCAGGTCATAGATACATCTATCGAAAAGCTTGAAAAGGGCAGAAACCTTGTTATCTTCCCTGAGGGAACACGTTCAAAGGACGGCAAGGTAGGAAAGGGCAAAACAGGCGTTGCATTGGTGGCGGCTGTGGCTCAGGTGCCTGTTGTCCCTGTTGGTATCAATTTCGAGGGCAAGCTCAAATTCAGAAAGCGTGTAGTTGTAAGATTTGGCAAACCTATAGTGCCTTGCGAGATATGCGTTACAGCCACAGACCCTCATTCGCTTAAGACTATCAAGAACGAGATCATGAAAAATATCACGGAGTTGGTACATTAAATGTTAACAAAGTGTAAAATTTGCGTTGCAAAGACCGCAGGTTTCTGTTTTGGTGTAGACAGAGCCGTAAAAATAGTGTATAATGAATTAGATAACCGAAATAATGTTGTAACGTTAGGCCCAATCATTCACAATCCAAACGTAGTTTCTGACCTTGAAGCAAAAGGAGTTTACTCCACCGATGTGGATAAGGTCACGAAAGACCAGACAGTTGTTATCAGATCCCACGGCGTTGGACTGGACGTGTATGAAAAGCTTGCAAAGGTAGGTGCGGAAGTCATTGACGCTACCTGTCCCTTTGTGGCAAGGATACACAAGATAGCAGCCGAAAAATCGGGCGAGGGATACGTTATTCTTATCGCAGGTGATGAGGCTCACCCGGAAATAATGGGTATAAGAGGTCATTGCAGCGGAGAGAGTTATGTGTTCAGTTCATGTGACGATTTTGAAAATTTGGTGAAAGAGAAAGATTTTTCGTCAAAAAAGGTTGCAATTCTGGCTCAGACAACGTATAATAAGAATATGTGGAGAAAGTGCGAAGAGCTTTTTGAGAGGTATCTGCCTGAGGCTGTGGTGTATAACACCATATGCAGTGCCACTTCTGAAAGACAGAAGGAGGCGGCGGAGCTTGCGAAGGCTGCCGACATAATGATAATAGTCGGAGGGCTGCACAGCTCCAATACTCACAAGCTGAAAGCCATATGCGATGAATATTGCAAATGCTGGCTTGTGGAGGACGCCGAAGGACTGAGGGCATGTGATATTGACTTATCAGGTGCAAAATTTATCGGGATTTCTGCTGGTGCATCGACGCCGGCTTATATAATCAAGGAGGTACAACAGACCATGAGTGAAATGTTGAACAATGTTGACGAAGAATTTAATTTTGAGGAGGAACTGGAAAAGACTCTGAAAAAAATACATACGGGAATGAAGGTTGAGGGCATTGTCACCGATATCAATAACGGTGAAGTAGCCGTAGATATCGGAACAAAGCACACAGGCTATATTCCTGCATCTGAGCTTACAGATGATCCTACTAAGAAGCCGGAGGATATCGTAAAGGTAGGCGACAAGATCGATCTGATCGTTCTTAAGACAAATGACCAGGAGGGTATCGTTACACTTTCTAAGAAGAAGGTTGACGCAGTTCTTGGTTTCCAGAAGATAGTTGAGGCTAAGGAAGCTGACGCTACACTTACAGGTACAGTTACAAACGTTGTTAAGGGCGGTGTGCTCGTATCAGCTAACGGTGTTAAGGTATTTATCCCTGCTTCACAGGCAGCTCCAAGAAGAGATTTCGATCTTAACGATCTGCTCAAGCAGTCAGTAAGCTTCAAGATCCTTGAGGTAAACGAGGCTAAGCAGAGAGCAGTTGGTTCTATCCGTGCAGTAGCAAGAGAGGAAAGAGCAGCAGCTCAGGCTAAGTTCTTCGAGACAGCTCAGATCGGTTCTGAGGTAGAGGGTACAGTTAAGTCTATCACAGATTACGGCGTATTCGTAGATCTCGGTGGTGTTGACGGCCTTATCAGAAGAATGGATCTTTCTTGGAACAGGATCAAGCACCCTTCAGACGTTGTTTCTGTTGGCGATAAGATCACTGTTACTATCAAGGATATCGACAGCGAAACAAAGAAGGTTTCATTGACATATAAGAAGGCTTCAGAGAATCCATGGGAGATCTTCAAGGCTAACTATGAGGTAGGTCAGGTAGTTAAGGCTACTGTTGTTTCTATCACAAGCTTTGGTGCTTTTGCACAGATCATTGACGGTATTGACGGTCTTATCCATATCTCTCAGATCGCTAACCAGAGAGTAAACAATGTTGCAGATATCCTTTCTGTAGGTCAGGTAGTTGATTGCCAGATCACAGAGATCGATCTCGACAAGAAGAGGATCAGCCTGTCTATGAGAGCTTTGCTTCCTGCTGATGACGAGGCTTCTGAGGACGCTGAATAAGCAATAAAATTCATGGGGGCGAGTGATCGCCCTCGTTTTTTATTTTCAATGAAATAACGGCAGCTTTGTTCTGTCAAAAAATCCTTAGAAAAAACTAAAGATTTACCGAAAAGACTTAACTTTTTGATTCGTATGTGGTATAATAATATCAGATCAAATAAAGACGAAAGGTTAAATTTATGGATGAAATAAAAAACACGGCAGTGAAAAAACGCAAAAAGAAAAGATCCACTAATCCTGCTGTCAGAGTTCTCAAAATATTAGGCACAGCTTTGCTGTCGATATTCCTGATACTCATTATCACTTGTTCTATATTTGCAACAGTTCTGACTATTTACGTCCTTAACTTTGCAGATACCACAACAACTATCAGCCTTGACAAGACGGAAACAAGCAACATTTCGAGATTTTTGTCTGTCAACCCTGACTATGATGAAGATGATGAGGATTCACAGGAGTATGACCTTTATTATGCTCTGAAAAACAGCAATAAGCACGTTGTTTGGGCTGATCTTGAGGATATCCCTCAGTATGTTCAGGACGCTTTTGTGTACACCGAGGACGAGAGATTTTATTCTCATGACGGCGTTGACTTCAAGAGAACGTTCGCTTCATTTGTCAATGTATTCATTCCGATATACGGCGGCAGACAGATAGGTGGTTCGACTATCACTCAGCAGACTATCAAGAACATCACGGGTGATGACTCCAGAGATTCTATCCATGGTATCGAGCGTAAGATACGAGAGATCTTCCGTTCTATCAACGTGGAAAAGACCTACACAAAGGAAGATATCCTCCAAAGCTATCTTAACCTTGTGCCACTGACAACTCAGGAGTATGATATCATCGGAGTTCAGGCTGCTGCAAACTTCTATTTTGGCAAGGACGTAAAGGATCTTAACCTTGCTGAGGCAGCTTCACTTGCGGGTATGACAAGCTGGCCTGCTGCAAACAACCCATATGATAATATGAAAAACAACAAGCTCAGACAGAAGTATACGCTGGATCATATGCTCGATAACGGTGCAATTTCTGAGCAGGAATATAACGAAGCCCTCAACTATGAGCTTAAAATAACAGGCGATATAACCTACACAAGCTCAACTATCTATGAGGACGAAACAAAAGATCAGGGTCCGACATCTTATTTCATGGACGCTGCTATCAATCAGACTATACAGATAATCGCTGACTATTATGGCATTTCATGGGAGGACGCTTCCGCAAGACTTTATGACGGTGGATTTACTGCATATACCACTGTTGACAGAAGTATGCAGAAGAAGGTCGAGAAGGAAATGCAGAAGCAAAGCAATTTCACCACCTATGAAATGAACAAAAAGGACGATACTCTGTGGTCAGGCTTTATTGCTATGGACTACCAGGGCAATGTTAAGGCTATCGTTGGCGGACGTGATAAGAAAAAGGAGTCGAGAGTTTACAACATTGCTACTGATGCCAAACGTTCACCAGGTTCTTGTATTAAGCCTATAGCTTCATACGCTCCTGCATTGGATCAGGACCTTATGACATGGTCAACGCTGTTTAATGATGAGCCTATCACTATTAAAGTAAAAGGCAAGGACAAAAAGTGGCCTGTAAACTATTCGGAAACAGGCGACAGTGCAAACTGGTCTTATCAGCAGCTTACAACTGTAGAAATGCTCACAAGGTCGCTTAATACGCTTCCTGCACAGCTCATCAAAAAAATGACACCTGCTTATTCCTATAACTTCCTTAAGGAAAAGCTTGACATCACTACGCTTGCAGACTCCGACGCTGACTATTCACCGGTAACTGTCGGCGGTCTTACAAATGGTACTAAGCTTGAGGAGCTTGTAGGCGCTTATATGATATTCGGCAATGGCGGTAAGAAGTATGACGTTACCTACGTTTCAAAGGTAGAGGACGCTGACGGAAATGCTATCTATGAAAAGAGCGACGGATACAAGCAGGCTATCAGCGAGTCTACCGCTTACGTTATGAACAGAATGATGCAGAACGTTATAACTCAACAGGACGGTACCGGTAGATATGCTAAGCTAAACAATACTGACCTTGTCGGTAAGACAGGTACTTCATCTGACTGGTTTGACCTCTCATTTGTAGGCTGTACTCCTGACTACGTTTCAGGTATCTGGATAGGTTATGAAAACCCTGCCACTATCCCTACGAACGAGTATCAGAATATCGGTGCGATTTGGAAGAATGTTTTTGGCGATATCGCTGAGAATGAGAAGCATAAGTCATTTGAAAAGACTTTCAAAATGCCTGATACAGTTGAAAAGCTTACCTACTGCACAAAGACAGGAAAGCTTGCGTCAAATTCATGCTACAGCACAGCGACTGGATATTACAAGAAGTCCAACGAGCCTGAGTATTGCAGCGGAAATCATTAAAATTAAAGCCTCCATAACTCTATGGAGGCTTTTTTGAAAGGAAATCATTATGAAAAATAAACTGCGAATGTGCGTTCCATGCCATTTCGGGCTTGAAAGCGTGCTTGCATATGAGATAAAAAAGATTGGCGGTGAAAATCTTACCACAACTGATGGCAAGATAAGCTTTGAAGGTGGCTTTGACGTGCTTGCAAAGGCAAATCTTTGGATCGCCACAGGAGAGCGTGTACTTATCGAGCTTGGCAGCTTTAGAGCAGAAAGCTTTGAACAGCTTTTTGACGGTGTTATGAATCTTCCGCTGGAGAACTTTATCGGCAGGGAGGACGCTTTTCCTGTTAAGGGTCATGCCCTTAATTCAAAGCTTCATTCTATCCCTGATTGTCAGAAGATAATCAAAAAAGCCTGCGTTAAAAGACTTGAAAAAGCCTATGGCATAAGCTATTTTGAGGAAACTGCGGCGAAACATCAGATACAGTTTGCTATCCATAAGGACATTGCGACTATCTATCTTGATACATCAGGTGTAGGACTTCACAAGCGTGGCTACAGAAGAAATTCCAACGACGCACCTATCAAGGAAACACTTGCCGCAGGTATAGTTGACCTTGCAAGAGTTCATGCGGACTCAGTTGTGGTGGATCCTATGTGCGGTTCAGGTACATTTCTTATTGAGTCGGCATACAAGGCACTGAAAGTTGCACCTGGTCTGAGAAGAAATTTTGCGGCAGAGCAGTGGTCACAGATACCTGAAACAGCGTGGCGCAATGCAAGAGCCGAGGCTATGGACGCTATCGACAGGCAGGGTGCATTCAAGGCATTTGGCTTTGATGTTGATGATATAGCGGTTGAGCTTACAAGAAACAACGCTAAAAAGGCAGGAGTAGGCTCAAAGCTTACAGTAAAACAGCAGGATATCTCAAAATACAGCCAGATAGAGGGTTCGATAACAATTGTCAATCCCCCATATGGCGAGCGTATGCTTGAAATAAAGGAAGCCGAGGAGCTTTATAAGAAAATGGGACAAAGACTTTGCCCGTCAAAGGAGAACCCATGCTATATAATCTCCCCACATGAGGAGTTTGAGGTGTTTTTCGGCAAAAAGGCTGACAAAAAGCGCAAGCTTTACAACGGCATGATAAAATGTAATCTGTATATGTATTTCAAGTGAGGTGCGTGGTGGGTTTGAAATTATCAGAACTTGACGGGATCGTATTCGATATGGACGGCGTTATTTTCGACAGCGAAGTAATAGGTCTTGAAAGCTGGGAACGCCTTGGAAAGAAATATGGTCTGACCAACGTTCACGAAAATGCTATGAAGTGCATTGGCAGAAGCACTGTTGATACAATGGCTATCCTAGAAGCCGCATATGGTGACAAAGTGTCAATACCCGAACTCTATGACGAAGCAAAGGTCATTTGTGCAGATATTATCGCTGAGCGTGGTTTACCTCTGAAAAGCGGTGCGAGAGAGCTTCTTTCTTATCTTAAAGAGCATGGTATAAAGGTAGGACTTGCTTCATCAACGTCTTACAAAGGGGTTATCAAAAATCTAAAGGGAGCAGGTCTGCTTGATTATTTCCATGTGATTATTGGCGGAGATATGATAAAACATTCAAAGCCACAGCCTGAGATATATTTACTTGCCTGTGAGAAGCTGGGAGTAAGGCCTGAGAAAACTGTTGCTGTAGAGGACTCTTACAATGGCATAAAGGCGGCTTACAATGCGAAGATGATACCAATAATGGTGCCGGATCTTATTGCACCGACAGATGAGATATTGTCAATGGTGTACAAGAAAATGGACAGTTTGGACGCTGTCCTTGAATATTTTAAAGCATAAACAAAACCCCTCGGCTTATCACCGAGGGGCTTTGTTTTAAGTGTGATGAAATAAATGCAATGTACTCGTCAAATCCTCCGCACCCTACTCTAAAAAACAGACCATGCAAGGGATTTTCATCCCAGCAGGAGCGAATAGACTTTTCTTTGGCAAACCCTTACGAAAAGAAACACCCACTCAGTTACAAAACTGGGTGGGCTTTTTATTCACTATTATTTGACAAAATATTGTCGAAACGAGCAGTCATTCTGATTATCCCCAAAGAATGTCTGCTTTGTTTTTTTGCAATGAGATTGTTTTTTTTTGTAATGGGCATACTATGACATCCCCCCACTTCTATAAGTGTGGGAGGATGTCACAAAGCAACATAGAGTATTGACAAAGTTTAGATTGTATGCTACAATCTAGATAACATGAAAATATGAAAGAGGGGTCGCAAAATGGCTTACGAATCGCCATTAACCATTGCAGATGTAATTACAGACATATCAATGAACAAATATGTACTTCCTGCTATTCAAAGAGAATTCGTATGGGAAACATCACAAATTGAAAGACTTTTCGATAGTGTAATGCAAGGATATCCATTTGGCGCATTTCTGTTTTGGGAATTTCCTAGTGAGAAGAACAATGAATATGTATTTTATACATTCCTTCAGAATTATCATGAAAAGAAAAAGAGACATAATTCAAAAATCAATTTGGCTGCAAATAAAAATGCTATTGCTGTGTTGGACGGACAGCAGCGATTAACAGCGCTTAATATTGGTCTGACTGGTTCATATGCATATAAGATGCCACATAAACAATGGAAAAACGATTTGGCATTTCCTGAAAGGAAATTATATCTCAATATAGTTGAACCGGCAAAAAGTGAGACAAACAAATATCAATTTTCTTTTTTAACTGAGGATGAAAAACAAAATGATGATAAGCATTTTTGGTTTGAAGTAGGCAAGATTCTAAACATGTCCAAAATAGGAGATGTAATGAAGTTTTGGGCAAACAACATCGTAACGTCACAAATATACACACAAGAACAAAGTGATTTTGCAAATGATACTTTGTCTCAACTGTATAATACGATACATACACAACCAAGCATCAGTTATTACAAAGTTAAATCACCTGAATTGGACAGGGTATTGCAAATATTTGTGAGGGTAAATAGTGGAGGAACAGTTCTAAGTTATTCAGATCTGTTGCTATCAATTGCTACCGCTCAATGGAAAAATCTCGATGCCCGCAAAGAAATTACCGAGTTTGTCGATTATATAAACGAATTGGGTTCCGGATTTAATGTAAATAAAGATTTTATACTTAAAGCAGCACTTGTACTATCCGACTTTAATAAAATTGCATTTAAGGTTGACAATTTCAATAAGCAAAACATGCTGACTATCGAGCAGAACTGGGAATTGATAAAAAAATCAATTACGCAGGCATTTTTGCTTGTGTCTAGTTTTGGCTTTTCACGAGATAGCCTTACATCCAACAATGCGGTTATTCCAATCGCATATTATCTTATGACAATTGGAAACCCCAATAATTTTGAGCTTTCAACATCTACAGTTCTAAATCGCAAGAAAATAAAAAAATGGCTTAGCCTTTCTCTCTTGAAAAAGACTTTTGGCGGCCACCCAGATGATATTCTTAAAATTCTAAGAGAAATCATACAAGAGAATGGCAAAAAAGATTTTCCTATCGAAAAAATTGCAAGTAGATTAAAAGGCACAAGCAAATCAATCATATTCACCCAAGATGACATTGAAAACATACTTGATTTGCAATGTAATAGAACTGACACCCTTAATGTACTTATGATGCTCTATCCGTCCCTCGATTTCAATAATAAATTTCATATTGACCATATATACCCCAAAGGCAAGTTTTCTAAGAAAAGCTTGGAAGCAAAGGGAGTTTCATCAGACAAAATTTCAGAATATGTAGATCATGTAAATGATATTGAAAATCTTCAACTGCTTGCGGCAATTCCAAACATTGAAAAACAGGATGAAGACTTTAATATATGGTTTTCTAAAAACTATGTAACTGATGAAGATAAAACTCAATATCGTTTAACTAATTATATGCCAGATATGAATTATTCTTATGCTAATTTCCTGCAATTTTTAGCTGAAAGACGGTCCATTATAAAAGAAGCTCTGGTCAAAGAGCTTTTGTAAAAAAAGCAACAGTAAATATACATAGGGATGTGATTTAAGACACTCTCTCAAGTTACAATCAAAAGCCCATAAAAAAGTCCCTCGGCTCACCACCGAGGGATTTTCATATATGTCAGAAAGATTACTTTGTCATTGCTGCAACTTCGTCAGCGAAGTTCTCTTCCTTCTTCTCTACGCCTTCGCCTCTCTCGAAACGAACGTACTCAACAACATCGATCTTGCCGCCAAGCTTCTTAGCTACAGACTCAACGTACTTGCCAACAGATACCTTATCATCCTTAACGAATGCCTGTTCAAGGAGGCAGTTCTCAGAATAGTATTTGCCGATCTTACCGTCGATGATCTTGTGCTTAACCTGCTCAGGCTTGTTAGCCATCTTAGGATCCTCAGCCATCTGAGCCAGCATGATCTCTCTCTCCTTGTCAAGAGCGTCAGCAGGAACAGCCTCTCTGTTCAGGTATGCAGGATTCATAGCTGCAACCTGAAGTGCACAGTCCTTACCAGCAGCCAAAAGTTCTGCATTGTCAGCTGCAATATCAGAATCAAGCTTTACCATAACGCCGATGCTGCCTGCACCATGAACGTAAGGAACAAGAATGCCTTCCATTCTCTTGAATCTTCTGATTACCATGTTCTCTCTGATCTTGATGAACAGATCCTGAAGTGTCTCTTCAACTGTCTTGTCACCACCGCTGATCTTTGTTGCCTTAAGTGCGTCAACGTCAGCAGGGTTTGTCTCGATTACTGTATCAGCAACTGCTGCAACGAAAGCCTTGAACTCATCATTGTTAGCAGCAAAGTCTGTTTCGATGTTTACTTCAAGAACGCAGCCTACGTTGCCCTTAACTACAGCTGTGCAGATACCCTCTGCTGCAACTCTGCCGCTCTTCTTAGCCTGTGTAGCAAGTCCCTTTTCACGGAGAAGTGTTACTGCCTTTTCCATATCGCCGTCAGCTTCTACAAGAGCCTTCTTGCAGTCCATCATGCCAACGCCTGTTGCTGTCATAAGTTCTTTGATCTCTGCTACGGATACCTTACCCATTATTATTCCTCCTAGTGTTTTATATCGAAATAGGCAGACAAATATACTATAAATGCCTGCCTGAAATTTCAGCTCTTATTCAGCAGCCTCGTCAGCTTCTTCCACCTTATCTGCCTCTTCAGCGGACTCAGCGTCCTCACCCTGTCTGCCTTCGATTATAGCGTTAGCCATGCAACCAGCGATAAGTTTAACTGCTCTGATAGCGTCATCGTTACCTGGGATAACATAATCAACATCGTCAGGATCGCAGTTTGTGTCAACGATAGCTACTACAGGTATGCCAAGCTTCTTAGCCTCTGCTACAGCGATCTTTTCCTTTCTTGGGTCAACAACGAAAAGTGCGCCTGGAAGCTTCTTCATGTTCTTGATACCGCCCATGAACTTTTCAAGCTTTTCTATCTCAAGCTTCAGCTTAACAACTTCCTTCTTAGGGAGAAGGTCAAATGTGCCGTCCTCTTCCATTGTGTGGAGCTGCTCAAGTCTCTTGATTCTCTGCTGGATCGTCTTGTAGTTTGTCATCATACCGCCGAGCCATCTTGCATTTACATAATGTGCATTAGCTCTCAGTGCTTCTTCCTTGATAGAATCTCCAGCCTGCTTCTTTGTACCTACGAAAAGTACCTCTTCGCCATTAGCTGAGATGTCACGGATAAACATATAAGCTTCTTCAAGCTTCTTTACGGTCTTCTGAAGATCGATGATGTAAATTCCGTTTCTTTCTGTGAAAATGTATGGAGCCATTTTAGGGTTCCATCTTCTTGTCTGGTGACCAAAGTGTACACCAGCTTCAAGAAGCTGCTTCATTGATACTACTCCCATTGTAGTAACCTCCTGTTTGGTTTTAGATTTCTGCTTATGCAGATGTTTTTATCCTCCGGACGGCTTTACTTGCTTTCACCTGTCTTACGGCAGGACCAACGGCAAAAACCTGTCCGTGCGAATTGCTTTAATATTATATCATATTTTCTTTTTCATTTCAAGAGCTTTCGACAATTTATTTTAACAAATTTTCGATTTTTACAGTTCTGCTCTTTGTGCATACTGCACTATCGCTGAATTTTACAAGTATGGTATCTTCGCCGATAAGCTCGATATCCGAGCATTTTATGATAATATCCTCATCTCTGCCCATGATACCGAAAGCCCTTGGTTTGCCATAGACGATCAGCGAAACTATATTCGCTCCCTGAGTATCCATTTCTATATCATCAACATAGCCTATTTTCAGTCCTGTTCGCATATTGACGACCTCTTTATTTCGTAAGCTTGAAAAACTACATATCATGAAACCTTCCCCTTTCAAAAAAAGTGCATACCCTTTATAATAGGTATGCACTTTGGGGATCGTCCTATGTATGATCGTTTTTGTTTTTGTAATACATCTCCAACTGATCGTTATACAAATGCTTTATATATAAAGCTATGGTGTTTATGTACATTGCATTTGTAGGCTTTGTTCCGTTAGCAAGGCAGCTTTCAAAAAGCATTTGCTTATCCACAGGCTTCATTTTTTCCCAGCCTGAAACTATAGCACTTCTTGTTGAGCGTTCAATAGCTGCAGCGTTTTTTCCATATTGTTTTTCAATGTCCTTATAAAGTTCGCCTATTTGTACTTTATTACCGCTATATTTGAATATAATAAGGAATATCATGTAGCAGATATGGTCATATCCTGAATGCTTGCGGTTTATGCCCGTTGATGTTATGATCCTGTGTATCTCCTTTGAAATATTTTGTTTAAGGATATCAGGATCGATAGGTATCCTTTTTAGCTTGTCAAGCATATAGTGGCATACGTTCTTAGCGTTGTATGGCATAAGTATGTGCAGAATATCATCATAATCGAGAAGAATACGGATCGTTTCTGTGTCATCATAAGTGTAGATGTTATATATTATGGGATGAATGTCATCTTCGTGAAGTATCTCACGAAAATGCAGAAGCTTTTTATATCCCAGCTTACAGCAGTCAATAACGATAACGTCAGGAGTATATTTTATAGCACCTATCTCAAGCTCTATTTCAGTATCACCGCATATATGGACCTTTGTACCCTTGCGTCTCAGTTCCTCGGTCAACAGTTTATGCTGGCCGTCATATGACTCGGAAATAAGCACCGAATAATCAGTCAGCATACACTTCAACTCCCTTATGACGATTTAACATAATAACTACTATTTATATTATATCAAATTTTTGGACTACAAGCAACTTTAATGGCACATTATTAATTAAATTGTTTCAAAAAAGTGACCCTAATGTAATTGTATATAACAAAAATATTCATAAATGTCGATTTAACGTATTGCGACAGATGTTAGATACTTTTCTTGATGTGTTCCAATGCACCTTTTTCAAGCCGTGATACCTGTGCCTGAGAGATGCCAATATTTTTTGCTACCTCCACCTGAGTTTGTCCTTTGAAAAAGCGCAGGAAGAGTATATTACGTTCACGAGGCTGAAGCTCGCTCATGGCTTGCTTCAATGAAAGCTCTTCAAGCCAGCTTTTATCGTCACAGGAGTCGCTCACCTGATCCAATACATAAAGAGCGTCGCCGTTGTCAGAATACACAGGCTCATAGAGTGAAACCGGGTCGGTTATGGCTTCAAGGGCAATGACCACCTGACTAGGCTTTTCGGTGATAGTGTCTGCTATCTGCTCAACAGTAGGCTCTTTCTGGTTTTCGCATATGAGCTGTTCTTTCGCCTGCATTGCTTTATAAGCAAGGTCACGGAGAGAACGGCTCACCCTCATGGGTTGAAAATCACGAAGAAATCTTCTAAGCTCTCCTGCTATCATAGGCACAGCGTAGGTAGAAAACTTCACATCAAGAGAGGTGTCGAAATTATCTATTGCCTTGATAAGCCCCACAACACCCACCTGAAAAAGGTCGTCAGGGGAGTCGCTTCGGCTCACAAACTTCTGCAAAACGCTCAGCACGAGTCTGAGATTGCCGTTTATAAGCTCCTCACGGGCTTTCTTGTCACCTGAATGGGCTTTTTTCAAAAGCTCCAGCTTTTCCGACTCTTTCAGCGTTTTAAGCTCATTGGTGTTCACTCCGCTTATCTCAACTTTATTGTACTGCATCGCACGCTCCTGTTAAAAAGCAGCATTTTATGCTGCCGTGATAATATAATTATTACCTTTCGATCAGGAACTATACAGATATTTTTCAGGAAAATCTGACCATAAAAAAATGCAGAGCCGTGTGACTCTGCATTAGTTCTATTCTTTTCTGTCGTTCTTGCGCTGATAGTAGACCGCTAGTATCGCTGTTATTATGGCTGATATGCAAAATGCCAGCAGAAGCTTGTTGGATATTTTTCTGTTTATGAAATTCATTGTAGGGTTGAGTATATCCAATATCCAGAATACAATGAACATTCCCGCAAGTATTATCGTGATATGTGGGAGAATTTTGCTTAGTCTTTTCATTTTTATCCTCCTATATAGATAATGTCGCTGAGGTCACGTCCACCGCCGTCAGGAGCGTTCACAATGCTTTTGTTGAAGTACATCATAGCGGACTTTCCACCGTCAAGATTGAACGCAGACATACAGCCCTCATCGCTCATGATAGCCGCAAGCTCGCTGAGAGTTGCGCCCTTTGAGTAGCCTTCGTTTCTGCCGTCAACTGTCACGAAAATATAGTGGCCTGCCGACACACAGCCGATAGCTGAACGTGGATTTGCACTGTTGAGATATTTTGTTGTGTTGAACGTTTCAAGAACGTTGCCACTTCCGTCAAGAAGTGCAGGACCAAAGTTCCAGGCCTGCCATGCACCTTTTGCTATAACAGCGTCGCTGTCATATTCAGACGGGGAGTAGGTCTGCATTGTGCCGTCTGTGAACAGCACGCACACGTCCGCGTCGTTGACATCATCACGGTATTTTATACCGTTTCTTATAACGATACTGCGTTCTGAATTACCATAGAAATCACCGTTTATGGCGAAAAGAGCTTTGTTTTCCACCGCCATACTGAATACTGAGTCCTTGATGTTCTTACCGAATTCTCCGTCTGCAAAGGCGGCTTTTATCTCGCTTGCGCTTGTGACATAAACATCAGCCACAAAATAGGTTATCTTGTTGTTTTCCTCGCCGATAGATTTTTTGTATACTGTCACCTGAGCATTGTCAGTTGAAGCCGAGCCAAGCTCCTCAGAGGTTATGGCACCGTTTGTTATACTGCTTATAGCGTTCTGGTCTGAACGATAGTCGGCAGTGTCCTGATTGCCCCAGTTTCTGTGGTTCGTCTGCTCAGTACGCAGTGTGGTCGTAGCCTTTTCTGCCTGCGGAGCTGTTGTGGTAACTGCAGGCTCGCTATCGTCCTGTGCTGTGCCTTCTTTCTGCGAGTTGTCAGCCGCATTTGGCAGGGTGAAGCTACCCTCTGCGGAGCTGTCAACTGTTGCGATCACTTCTCCCTTTACTCCTGAACTTTGCGGCATAACGTAGTCAAAAAGCATGAATACTCCTATCGCTGCCGCTGTAAGCACAATGTCTGTTATGACCATTGCCCAGACAGGCATTGGCTTTTTTGTCTTATTCGTCAATTTTTCTTTCCCTCTTTCTGAAAACGAAACTTTTTTGCGCTGCCCAGCTTATAAAGAAAAGCAGCACTTCTATAAGTATTTTGCTGATATATTTGTTGTGTATGAGATATTTCACACATAGCTCCAGCATTATTGTGTTTGCAGCTAGTATTAATGCGGCAAGCAGAAAGTATTTTGCGGCTGTCTTTGCAATGCCTTCCTTATTTTTAAAGACGAATTTTTTGTTCATCGAAAAGTTGAAAATGGAGCTTATCACTCTTGCGCATATGTTAGAAAACGCTACGCTCCCGCTTATCATTGCGAAAATGCTGTAGCAAATATAGTCCACGCAGAAGCTAAGAAGAGATGAGCAGGAGAATTTCAGTATATCCTTGTATATTCTCCATGAGTCTTTGATAGGATTAAAATGTGATGACTCGTTTTTGCCAAGGTAAACTGTTTCGATAGGCACTTCATAGAATCTTATGCCTTCTCTTGCACATTCAAGCAGCATATTCATCTCAAACTCATATCTGTCACCGTTTACCGACAGCATAAAAGGTATGAGCTTTGAGGAAAAGCCACGCAAGCCCGTCTGCGTGTCGCTTACCTTTACTCCTGCGGCAAATGAGAAAACGAATTTTGTGATGTTGTTGCCGAATTTGCTTCGCAGTGGTATCTTTCCTGAAAATCTGCGACAACCCATAATAAGCTTGTCAGGGGAGCTTTTCAGGGCTTCCGACACCCTTATTATATCCTCCACCTTGTGCTGTCCGTCTGCGTCTGCAATGACGATGCCCACAGTGTCGGATTCGTGTTCTCTTATGTATTCAAGTGCGGTTTTTATGCCACGCCCCTTGCCTTTGTTTACCTCATGGGTGAGAACTATGGCTTTTTTTGCGGCTTCGGCAAAAATCGGCAGCTTATCCTTGCCGCTGCCGTCATTAATGACAATTATATGAAAATCGGTCAATGAAGATATATCGTCAATAACAGCCAGCATTTTTTCATCAGGCTCATAAGCGGGTATCACCGCATAAAATCTATCTATCGCCAAGATATCTTCTCCTTTCATTTATCGTATGGTCTAAGTATATCACATATGCTTTAAAAATACAATAAAACTTCTGAAGAATTTATACATAGTTTATCTGTCGAAATTTTGCGAAAATGAAATTGTGTCAGTATTATTGACAAAATAATAAAAATGTCGTATAATAAAAGATACAATAAAAAATGTACAAATTAATTCAGCAAACGGAGGATTTGATTTCATGGAATATAGAGTTCTTGAAACACGTTCAGCCGATATTCTCACTAAGTACTACAGTAACGAGATAGACAGCTTTCTTAATGCCTGCCATGAAGACATTCTGTGGATAGGTCCCGCTGAGAAGCATGTGATACGCACCAGAGAGGCGCTTGTTGATGCTTTTTCGCAAGAAGAACACAAGCTTGAATTTGTGCTCAGCGACCTAAAGGTGTTTTCCATAGGTCTTACTGAAAGATCCTGCGAGGTCATAATGTTTTTCATTTTGGATACGATTTGGCCTGACAGCAGTGTTGGGAGAGCAGATCAAAGGATACAGTTTTCATGGGTGAGTGAGAACGGCGAGGAAAAAATAAAGCTTTGTCACATTTCCAATGCCATTAAATATGATGAACGTGACAGGATATATCCTGTACATTATGAAGAAATATACAAGAAAAATGTCTGTTCAGGTGAAAGGCGTACAAAGAGAGTGATAGTAAATGGCGTAGACAGGGCGCTTGTTTTTCTGGATAGGTCATGGATAGCTTATGTGGAAAGCAGTGGCAGTCACTGCGTCATATATACCATTGACGGCTCTTTTGAATCAGTGCAGAGCCTTAAGGTGTTTGAAAGACGATATAGGGATATGTTTGTGCGCTGTCATGAAAATTATCTTGTAAATCCTGAATATGTAAGCCGTATAAGCCGTTACAGAATAGAGCTTACATATGGCAAGGTGATCCCTATTTCTGAGAAGAATTATACTGCTGTGAAAACAAAATTATCCCATATAACATAAAAACTGGTGAACATTTTGCGTGTTCGCCAGTCTTTTAATCAGCATATTTTTTCTAAATTTCGCCGTATGGATTTTATTATCCGCTTTTCAAGTCTTGATATGTAGGATTGGGATATACCGACTTCATCAGCGACCTGCTTCTGGGTCATTTCTTTTTTGCCTGAAAGCCCAAATCGCATTTTCATTATCTGCTTTTCACGAGGGCAGAGCTTTTCGATCTCCTCCAGAAGAAGCTGTTTCTCAACTTCGCTTTCTATGCCCTTGTTCACGGTGTCGTCATCGGTGCCTAGAATATCGGATAAAAGCAGTTCGTTGCCGTCCCAGTCAACATTCAGCGGTTCGTCTATGGATATTTCATTTTTATACTGATTTGATTTTCTAAGAAACATAAGTATCTCGTTTTCTATGCACCGTGAAGCATAGGTCGCGAGCTTGATGTTTTTATCAGGACAGAAGGTGTTCACCGCCTTGATAAGCCCTATCGAGCCTATTGAGATAAGATCCTCTATGCCTGTGCCTGTTGACTCAAACTTCTTTGCTATATATACCACAAGCCTGAGATTATGCACTATAAGCAGTTCTCGGGCTTTTTTCGGGTCTGTTTCAAGAAGCTCAAAGGCTTTTTTCTCTTCCTCTTTGTTTAGGGGCGGCGGTAACGAATCTGCACCATTTAGGTAATCTATAGTTTCGGGGTCGTCTGAAAACAAACGGCTCAAAAATCTGTTCAGCCCTAGAGCGAGTGTTTTAAGTGTGGTCATTTGTATTCCTCCTGTATTATCCCAGCAATGCGGGGTTGAATATAGCCCGTGACTTTCCGTTCAGAGATGGCTTTATGCCCACATAGCACCTGACGTTGTGTACACGGTCTTTATCGTCGATTATCTTTACGCTTCCTGCGGCGGTTATGTGGATAATTCCCTCACCGCAGACAGTAGAGCAGGGGATAAGCCTGAAACCGCTTAGAGGGTCAGGCTCGTCACGGTCAAGGTCGTAGTGATAGAAAAGCCTGTCACAGCAGAAAACCACCACCGGTGTTCCTGTGAAGCTGTCGCAAAGCCTGTTCCCACTGTCGCAAATGGCAGGAACTTTTACTATACAGCCACCATTTTCGTATATGGCTTCGTATTTTGCGACCCTGTTGAAACACCTGCGTGTGATGTTCTCATAAAGACAGAGCAGACCATATGCTATACCGCAGGCAAGGGCAAGCTTAAATAGAGAGATGTCAAAATACACAGTGAGGTTTCTGAAAAAAATCACCTTGCTTCCTGAAATCTGCCAAAGGGTCACCACTATACCCGTGAAAACTGCGTCCACTGCACAGTATATGATAAAGTATCGAAGTAGTTGACAAGGGTCTTTACACCCAAAGGCTATAAGCACTGTGAATACCGCACTGACAAGCTTTATCACCACAATAAGAACTGCAGTGAAATATCCTTTGCTGTCTATAGCCATAACAAGCGACGAAAGTCCTCCCACCGAGCAAGCTGTCAACAGCCGCAGCGGACTTATGACCTTGTGACATACCCTGCCTGCCGCCTCCAGCATGATAAGCGTCATAATGGCGTTTGTCACAAGGAGTATATCTATGTAAATTTTCATGACGTTCCTCCCTTTGATATTATGATAGCACTGCTTGGATGGAAAAATTGTCGCAATGGGGACAAAAAAAGATCCGCCTTCCCCAAATGGGAAAGCGGATATGCTTATTTGATATCAAATTAGTCAGCAAAGAAAACTGAGAAAGCCTTATATGCCATATAAGTGTCTATCTTCGAGGTTATCTCAAATGGAGCGTGCATTGAAAGCACCGGTACGCCAACGTCGATAACGTTCATGTCAAGGTTTGCGATATACTGTGCGACAGTTCCTCCACCGCCGCCATCTACCTTGCCAAGCTCGCCTGTCTGCCAAACGATGTTGTGTTCGTCAAAGAGCTTTCTTACTCTGCCCACAAACTCAGCGGAAGCGTCAGAAGTGCCTGACTTGCCTCTTGCGCCTGTGAACTTTGTGGCAACAACGCCGTAGTTTATCTGTGATGAATTTCTTATCTCGAACGGCTCTGAGAATGTTGGGTCATATGCCGCATTTACGTCGGCTGAAAGGCACTCGGAAGCAGAGATAACGTTTCTGCCCTCAAGTCCGTATACCTTTGCAAGGTCAGCAATGAAGTATGGCAGATATGAGCTGTTAAGTCCTGTGTTGCCGTCGCTTCCTGTTTCTTCCTTGTCTGTGAGTATGGTCATGCAGGTCTTTTTAGGGTCTTTGCATTTGAGGATAGCCTGCAAAGCTGTGTATGCACAAACTCTGTCGTCCTGACCATAAGAGCCTACCATGCTTCTGTCAAAGCCAACGTCCTGTGCCTTGAATGCAGGAACAGCTTCAAGCTCTGCGGAAACGAAATCGTCCTCTACGATGCCGTATTTCTCGTTAAGGATAGCCATTATGTTGAGTTTTACCTTGTTTGAAACAGCGTCATCTCTGAATGGTCTGGAGCCTATGAGCAGATTAAGTTCCTCCCCCTTGATGAGCTGTGGAGCAGGTCTTTTCATCTGAGCGTCTGCGAGGTGCGGCAGAATATCAGTTACGCAGAAAACAGGGTCGTCCTTGTCCTCACCGATATTTACTGTAACGCTTTCGCCGTCAGCCTTTATGACAACGCCATGAAGCGACATTGGAACAGTTGTCCACTGATATTTTTTTATGCCGCCGTAATAGTGTGTCTTGAACAGGCAAAGCTCCTTGTCCTCGTAAAGTGGGTTCTGCTTAAGGTCAAGACGTGGTGAGTCGATATGAGCGGCAGCAAGTCTGATACCTTTTTCAAGACCGTCCTTGCCCATAACTGTAAGTATGATAGCCTTTCCTCTGTTTACAAAATAGAACTTGTCGCCGGCGTCATACTTCTTGCCCTTTTCATAAGGCTTGAAGCCTGCTTTTTCAGCCTGAGCCACTGCCTCGATAACAGCCTCACGCTCTGTTTTTGCAGTGTTCAGAAAGCTTTTATAGCCCTCACAGAACTTGTCTGCCTTTTTGAGCTTTTCTTCGCTAAGGCGAAGTCCACCGTTTTTCTTATCCGAAAGAAGCTTTTCTGCAAGCTTTTCGCCCTCGGACTTTTCTTTCTTCTTGTTATCCATTGTAAAGTCCTCCTTTTAATGTATTCTTATTGAAACTGCGTTACAATGGGCGGACACTGTTCGCCCCTGCGCATGGTTTTGCTTAACTGTTTTCTGTAATATCCCCATGACTGCTGAGTATATCCTTATAATTGTCATAGGCTTTGCGTATCTTGCGCACATAGTTTGAAGTCTGGTCATTTTCGTCAGGTATGTCGCTGACTTTGAAATTGTCAGGGTCAACAGTGCCGTTTTCTATCCAACTGTCAACAAGATTCATTCCACAGTGATATGCCGCCGCTGTCAGCTCTACAGAGCCGTCATACTTTTCCATAAGATAGCTGAGATAGTATGTGCCATATTGGATATTAAGTTCAGGGTCGAACATATCGTCATAGGTGTTGTCACGCTGATCGTCAAGGCGATATTTTATCCAATCGTATGCGTCCTCCATAAGCTGCATAAGACCTCTGGCACCCACTGATGAAACAGCGTCCTTATTAAAGCCGCTTTCCACTTTTATTACAGAGAACACAAGCACAGGGTCGCACTTGTACTTGGTGCTGTATCTTATTACATACTCCTCATAATCTGTAGGATATGAAAAAGAGTTCGGAATATCCTTTGCCTTGTTGATTATCTGCTCGTGATAAAGATATGTGAGCCAGCCTATACCGCACAGCAGAAGTATGACTGCTATGAGTACGGGACCTTTTTTTATGTGCCTTTTCTTTTTACGCCTGCTGTTTTTTCCATTAGCCGCCATTATATCTTTCCTTTATTGTTTCTATGACCTCACAGGTCTTTTGAAATGTGTCATTCACAGAGCCGTTGTTCTCAATGACGAAATCGCTGTGAGCCTTGAAAAATTCCATAGTATGCTGAGAAGAAAAACGCTTTTTTGCAAGCTCCGCCGAAATGCCGTCCCTTTTGGTTATCCTTTCAAGCCTTATGCCAAAGTCTGCCACAACGCTTACGATAACACTGCAAAGCTTATCCGCACCTGCTTCAAAAAGGGTCGGTGCGTCAAGAAGAACAAACTCGCTCTCTGTGGCGTTTATCTTTTCATCAATAAGCTTGTTTATAAAAGGGTATATGGTATCATTGAGCATTTGAAGCTTAGCATTGTCAGAAAAAACTATCTCTCCAAGCTTTCGCCTGTCAAGGGCAAAGCCGTCGTCAAAACAGTCTGGGAAGATCTTTGCAAGCTCTTTACAGCATTTGCTCCCTGCCTGTGTGACTTCTCTTGCAACTATATCGCAATTTATTATCTCAAAGCCATTTTCTCTGAAAGCGTCCGATATAGTTGTCTTGCCTGCACCGCTTTGACCTGTAAGCCCTACTACTGTTTTTTTCACAGTTTCACCACCTGAAAGCCTGCGGCTCTTAAAAGTCGGTTATACACTGCAAGCCCCACACCGTCTTTGTTAGGACAGCGTGCAAAAACTTTCTTTGCACCTATATCATCAAGTCCTCTGAGAACGTCAAAAAGCTCTTTTGCCTGTTCCTCGTCATTTGCGCCATAGCAGATATGCGGGATATCAAGCCCCTCGCAATCGCTGTCAGTGAACACCATAAGAGTGGTGTCATTGTCAGCGTGAGTTTTCACATATTCTCTGAAAGCTTCAAGACTGCTGTCAATGATAGTCACATCAGCCTTTGGGGCATAGTGCTTGTATTTCATACCAGGGGAGCGGACTTTTACGTTCTCACCCAGCTTTTCCAAAACACCCTTGTCGATAAGAACGTTCGGGGTGATCTCCATAAGGTCTTCTGCGGAAATAAATCCCGGTCTGAGAAGTCTGATGCCGTCCTCGCCTTCAAAGCTTATGACAGTTGACTCAACGCCCACTCCGCAAGCTCCGCCGTCTATTATGGCAGGTATCCTGCCGTGCATATCGTTAAGGACGTGCTGTGCTGTTGTAGGTGACGGGCTTCCTGAAAGGTTTGCCGACGGTGCGGCGATAGGGAAGCCGCAGGCTGAGATAAGCGCTCTTGCCACCTTATGTGACGGCATTCTTATGCCCACCGTGTCAAGTCCTCCGCTCGTTACCATTGGTATTTTTTCAGACTTTGGCATTATCATTGTGAGAGGTCCTGCCCAAAATTTTTCTGCGCACTTTACAGCAAGGGGCGGTATCTTATCCACAAGTCCCTCAAGCTGAGAAATGTCAGATATATGAACTATAAGCGGATTGTCGGCAGGTCTGCCCTTGGCGGCGAATATCTTTCTCACAGCCTCTTCGTCAAAAGCGTTTGCTGCAAGACCATACACGGTTTCCGTCGGCATACCAACGACTTCGCCCTGTGAGAGCAGCTTTGCGGCATATGCTATGCTGTCCTCGTCAGTGCCCAGTATTTTTGTGTCAAACATTTTTTATTCTTCTTCCTGACTTGCAAGCTTGGCAGCCTGATCAGCTGTTGCAAGTGCGTCGATTATTTCATCAAGTGCGCCGTTAAGCACCTGTTCAAGTCTGTAGATAGTAAGACCGATTCTGTGGTCGGAAATTCTTCCCTCAGGATAGTTGTAAGTTCTTATTCTTTCGGAACGGTCACCTGTTCCCACCTGTGAACGTCTGTTGTCTGCGATCTCCTTATTCTGAGCCTGAACTTTTTGGTCAAGGAGTCTTGAACGGAGAACTTTCAGAGCCTTTTCCTTGTTCTTGAACTGTGAACGCTCGTCCTGACACTCAACTACCATGCCTGTAGGCAGATGAGTTATTCTGATAGCGGAAGAGGTCTTGTTGATGTGCTGTCCGCCTGCGCCTGAAGAACGGAAAACGTCTATTTTCAGATCTTTTTCTTCGTTAAGGTCAAGCTCCACCTCATCAGCCTCCGGAAGTACGGCAACTGTAACAGTAGATGTGTGAACTCTGCCCTGTGACTCAGTTTCAGGTACACGCTGAACTCTGTGTACTCCGCTTTCGTATTTAAGCCTTGAATAAGCTCCGTCGCCTGATACGCTGAAAGTTATTTCCTTATAGCCGCCAAGCTCTGTTTCGTTGGCGTTCATGACCTCTATAGTCCAGCCCTTTGAAGCGGCATACATTGAATACATTCTATAAAGAGAGCCTGCAAACAGCGCAGCTTCCTCACCGCCTGCTCCGCCTCTTATCTCTATGATAACGTTACGCTCATCGTTAGGGTCTTTCGGCAGCAGGAGAAGCTTAAGCTCTTCTTCAAGCTTAGCCATATCTTCCTTGGATTCTTCAAGCTGCATCTGCACCATTTCCTTGAAGTCCTTATCCATTCCGCCTGCGTCAAGAAGCTCGATGGCTTCGTCATTGGCAGCCTTTGCCTTTTTGTATTCGCCGAACTTTTCAACTATCGGCGTAAGCGTCTTATATTCTTTCATAAGGCTGGTATACAGTGAAGTGTTGTTTACAGTTTCAGGCTGCATGAGCTTTTCGTTTATTTCATTGAATTTATCTTCGAGTGCTTTGAGTTTTTCAAACATAGTTATATTCTCCTGTCATTTTTATTTCATATCATACATTTGTTATATATCATAAATTGCGAGAATAGCTATGACTCAGCCTCTCTGATAATAGTTTTTACGTTCTTTTCGGCTTTGCTGCGTACTATCATGAACTCTCGTCCGCAGCCCTCGCAGCGCAGCTTGAAATCCATGCCTGAGCGCAGAACTATCATTCTGTTACTGCCGCAGGGGTGACTTTTCTTCATTACAAGAATATCGCCTTTTACAATATCCATTTTGCACCACTTTCCTTTCTTAAAAGGTGAAGCAGAGCGAATACTCTGCCCATACATCGTTATTATAACACATTTCTCCCTTTATTGCAATAGCGGAGAGGACGGTTTTATTGCTGTACAAATATTATAGTCCATATATTTGATTTTTGTTGCATTGTTACAAAAATGACATTATAAGAAGCTGAATTTACAAAATGTTCATTGAACGCCATGCTGAGAAGTGTTAATATTAGATTGTTCAAAATTGAAATATCTAATATTGGAGGTTTGACAATGAACGATAATATGACAACAGCAACGCATATGTTTGATCATTCAAAGAAGCTTGCAGAAGCATACGAAAAAGTCATGCAGCCCCTTTGTAAAAAGCTCGATATGCCAAAGACTGCCCTTGACGTGCTTATGTTCCTTGCGAACAATCCTGAGTTCAACACAGCGGGTGATGTGTGTAGATATAGGAATATCAAGGCGGCACTTGTATCTTTCCATGTAGAAAAGCTTGTGGAAGCAGGTTTTGTTGAAAGGCAGGCGGTAAAGGGCGACAGAAGAAAATGCCGTCTGGTCTGCACAGAAAAAGCCATTCCTGTGATAAAAGAGGGCAGAGAGCTGCAGAAAAAGTTTGCACAAAAGCTTATCGCTGGCTTTTCGGACGATGACATGGCGCATTTCAGAAAATGCCTGCATATCGTTAGCGACAATATAGACAGCATTCTTAAAGAATGTTTGTAGAAGGAGGTAACAACTATGATAAAACTGCTTAAAAAGATGGGCAAGCGTGAGGTGCTTATGGCTGTTCTCTGTACGTTCCTTGTGCTGGGACAGGTGTATTTTGACCTGACGCTGCCTGACTATATGACTGACCTGACCATGATGCTCAACACGGCAGGCAGTGAAACTTCCGATATCCTGAACGTCGGACTTAAAATGCTTGGCTGCACCCTTGCAAGTGCTGCTCTTGCTATCGGCTGCGGCTATCTTTCCGCAAAGACTGCCTCAGGATTCAGCTACACTGTAAGAGAAAAGCTTTTTAACCACGTTATGGATATGGGCAGCGAGGAGATGCAGGACTTTTCCATACCGAGTCTTATAACAAGGACAACAAACGACATTACACAGATACAGATGATAATATCAATGGGCTTGCAGATGATAATAAAATCGCCTATCATGGCGGTTTGGGCTGTTATAAAGATACTTGGCAAGAGCTGGGAGCTTTCGGCTGTTACGGCGGCGTTCGTTGTGGTGATATGCGTATTCGTTCTTGCAGTTATGGCGACCTGCATACCGAGATTCCGTATCGTTCAGAAGCTAACTGATAAAATAAACCGTGTGGCAAGAGAAAATCTCACAGGCATAAACGTTGTCCATGCTTTCAATGCTGAGAAATATCAGAACGACAAGTTCGATGTTCCAAGCAAGGATATGATGAACACACAGCTTAAAAACCAGAGAATGTTCGCACTTATGATGCCAGTTATGAATATCGGAATGAATGGTTTGACCCTTGCTATCTACTGGCTTGGTGCAGTGCTTATCCAGCAGATAGCCCTGACGGCTGTTCAGGACAGGATAACGTTTTTCAGCAACGTTGTTGTTTTCAGCACATATGCCACATACGTTGTAATGTCATTTATGATGCTCGTTATGATATTCATGATGCTCCCTGCGGCTCAGGTATCTGCAGAGCGTATCAACGAAGTGCTTGAGCGTGACGTGAACATAAAAGAGGGAAGCGTCAGCGAGGGAAGAGAGCAGGGCACTGTGGAATTTAAAAACGTTTCTTTCAGATATCCTCATGCCTCTGAGGACGAGCTGAGCAACATAAGTTTCAAGATAGAAAAGGGTCAGACCCTTGCCATAATCGGTGCAACAGGAAGCGGCAAGACAACGCTTATAAGCCTTATACCAAGATTTTATGACGCAACAGAGGGCGAAGTCCTTGTGGACGGCGTAAACGTAAAAAACTATAAGTTCGACACCCTTTATGACAAGCTTGGATATGTCACGCAAAAGGCTGTGCTTTTTGCAGGCAGTATAAGAGAAAACGTATTTTTCGGCGAGAGTGCCGCTCCTGAAAGTGACGAGGAGCTAAAAAACGCTATCGAGCTTTCTCAGGCGGAGGAGTTTGTGGATAAGCTTCCTGACGGCACAGAGCATATGATATCTCAAATGGGCAGAAACGTTTCAGGCGGACAGAAGCAGCGTTTGTCTATTGCAAGAGCGCTTTCAAGAAAGCCTGAGATACTTGTGTTTGATGATTCTTTCTCAGCCCTTGATTACAAGACAGACGCAAAGCTCAGAGAGGGTCTTAACGAAAAGCTTGGGGATACAACAAAGATAATCGTTGCGCAGAGAATAAGCACTATCCGTCATGCAGACAAGATAATAGTCCTTGACCGTGGCGAAGCCGTGGGCATGGGTACTCATGAGGAGCTTATGAAAAACTGCGACGTATACAAAGAGATAGCACTTTCACAGCTAAGTGCGGCAGAGCTTGCATAGAAAGGGGGACTGCACAATGAGAAAATACGAAAAGGCTAGTAAGGGCGAAATGGCGTCCGCTATGAAAAAAATAATAGAGTATATGAAAGGCAGTGTAGGTATCGTTGCCGTGGCATTGGTTCTTGCGGCGCTTGGTGCGGTGCTGACTATCATAGGACCTGACAAGGTGGGCGAGATAACCGACCTTATGGCAGACGGACTTATGACAGGCATTGACCTTAAAGCGGTGGCAAGGGTAGGAATATTCCTTGGAGCGATATATATTTCAAGCTCGCTGTTCACATTCATTCAGCAGTATATAATGGCGACAGTCACCCTGAAAATGTCATACAGAATGAGAAGCGACCTTTCAAGAAAGATAAACTGCGTTCCGCAGAAGTATTTCAACTCACATTCACAGGGCGATATACTCAGCCGTATCACAAATGATGTATCAACTTTGCAGCAGGGTCTTACAAACAGCCTGCCGACCATAATCAGTGCAGCGGCACAGTTTGTGGGCTGTCTTATAATGATGTTCGTTACAGAATGGCGACTTGCGCTCATCTCACTGTTCATCACATTCTTGGGACTTTTCCTGATAGTTTTTATAATGTCAAAATCACAGAAGTTCTTCCTCGACAGACAGGAAAGCCTAGGTAAGCTCAACGGCTATGTTGAGGAGATGTATTCAGGTCACGAGGTAGTAAGGATATCCCGTGGAGCAGATAATGTAAAGAAACATTTTGGCGGACTTAACGAAGCTGTATACAACGCAAACTGGAAGTCACAGTTTCTGTCAGGCATCATGCAGCCGCTTATGAACGTTATCGGAAACCTTGCATACGTTGCGGTATGTGTTTTCGGCTCGATGCTCGCTCTTAACGGCACTATCACATTCGGCGTTATAATCTCGTTCATTCTTTATGTAAGACTTTTCACATCACCTCTTAGTCAGATAGCTCAGGGCATGACGAATATGCAGACAGCTTCCGCTTCTGCTCAGAGAATATTTGACTTTATCGAAAGCGAGGAGCTGTCAGACGAGAGCGACAAGAGCAGTGAAATGCCTGAGGTAAAGGGCAATGTAAGCTTTGAAAATGTTCGTTTCAGCTATCCTGATACTCCTGACAAGGTGATAATAAAGAACTTTTCCGCAGAGGTAAAAGCAGGACAGAAGGTGGCTATCGTCGGACCTACCGGAGCAGGCAAGACCACAATGGTAAATCTGCTTATGAGATTTTTCGAGATAAACAGCGGAAGTATCTCCATAGACGGCACGCCTATCTCACAGCTGAGCCGTGAAACTGTTCACAATATGTTCAGTATGGTTTTGCAGGACACATGGCTTTTTGAGGGCACTGTAAGAGAAAACCTTGTATACAACATGGAGGGCATAAGCGACGAGTCCCTCGAAAGAGTGTGCAAAGCCTGCGGTCTGGATAAGTTCGTTCATACGCTCCCTGAGGGCTTTGATACAGTGCTTTCTGAAAGCGTGGCAATATCAGCAGGACAGAAACAGCTTCTCACTATCGCAAGGGCAATGCTCCAGAATGCGCCTATGCTCATACTTGATGAGGCGACCTCGTCAGTTGACACAAGAACGGAGCTTCTTATCCAAAGGGCAATGGATAAGCTTACAAAGGGCAGAACGAGCTTTGTTATCGCACACAGACTTTCGACTATCAAAAACGCAGACCTGATACTTGTTATGCGTGACGGCGACGTTATCGAAAGCGGGAACCATGAAACTCTTATGGCAAAGGGCGGATTTTATGCCGAGCTTTATAACAGCCAGTTCGATCAGGCTTCATAAAGCAGGCTTTTATATGCAAAGCACACGGCTTTTACGGCTGTGTGCTTTGTGCTTTTTTTACTAAAATGGGTGTGACAGTGGTGTGGCTGTATTGAAAAATGACAATAAAGTGTATTTTATTTCTTAAAATCAGATAATTCACTTGACTAATCCGTATTAAAATGGTATGATAAATATGTATTTTTATTAATGTATGTAAAATATATTTTAGCAGAAGGATTGATATATAATGAAAACACCATTTATAACCAAGGAAAAGGCTGAGGAGATAATCAAGCAGTATCCTACACCTTTTCATATCTACGACGAAAAGGGTATCAGACAGAGAGCCAGAGATCTTTACAAGGCATTTAGCTGGAACAAAGGCTTCAAAGAGTATTTTGCTGTAAAGGCTACCCCTAACCCATTCATTTTGAAAATACTCAAGGAAGAGGGCTGCGGCGTTGACTGTTCTTCTCTTACTGAGCTTATGATGAGCGACTGCTGCGGATTCAGCGGAAGCGACATCATGTTTTCTTCAAACGTTACTCCTAAGGCTGATTTTCTCAAGGCAAGAGAGCTTGGAGCTTATATCAACCTTGACGATTTCACTCACATAGATTATCTTGACGACCTTTGCGGTATTCCTGAAACTATCTGCTGCCGTTTCAATCCGGGCGGACATTTCGAGATAGAAACTCAGATAATGGATAATCCAGGCGAGGCTAAGTACGGCTTCACAAGAGAGCAGCTTTTTGAGGGCTTTAAGATACTTCAGCAGAAAGGCGCAAAGCATTTCGGACTTCACGCTTTCCTTGCTTCAAACACAGTTTCAAACGCTTATTATCCAAAGCTTGCAAGAATACTTTTTGAGCTTGCTGTTGAGCTTCATGAAAAGACTGGTGCAGACATCAAGTTCGTAAACCTTTCAGGCGGTGTTGGCATAGCATATGAGCCTGACAAGCCACAGAACGATATCTTCGCTATCGGCGAGGGAGTTCGCAAGGCATTTGAGGATATAATGGTTCCTGCTGGTCTTGGTGACGTTGCTATCTTCACAGAGCTTGGCAGATATATGCTTGCTCCGTTCGGTCATCTCGTTGCTACCTGCACACATCATAAGCATACTTATAAGGAGTATGTTGGACTTGACGCTTGTGCCTGCAACCTTATGCGTCCTGCTATGTACGGTTCATATCATCACATTACAGTTCTTGGCAAGGAGAACGCTCCGTGCGACCACAAGTATGACGTAACCGGCGGTCTTTGCGAGAACAACGATAAGTTTGCGATCGACAGAATGCTGCCTGAGATAGACACGGGCGATATAATTGTTATCCACGACACAGGCGCACACGGCTTTTCAATGGGCTACAACTATAACGGAAAGCTCCGTTCAGCAGAGATACTTCTCCACGAGGACGGCTCATTCGACATGATAAGACGTGCCGAAACTCCTGCTGACTATTTCGCAACATTTGATTTCACTGATATTTTCGATAAATATACAAAGAATAATAAGTAATGGTGCTTAGATCCACAGGGAATTTCTCTGTGGGTCTTGCTGTTTTTGGGCGTTTGGTGAGCAAATATTAAAAAAATCGGAATTTATGTGATTTTTGCTTGCAAAATAGTATGAGATGTAGTATAATATTAAATTGAATTGGTGTATTTTTTCACCTAAGGCGTTGCCTTAATATTAAGAAAGGTCAGGGATTATATATGGATTTGAACATGGTCAAGTATCTGGCAGAGCTTAGCAAGTTGGAATATTCCGATAAAGAGCTTGCAGCCACAGCCGAGCAGATGACTGATATTATTGATCTTATGGATACCGTAAAGGAAATCGACATTACCTATGACGATCTCAAGGACAATCACGATGTTTACCTCAACGATCTGAGAAAAGACGAGGTCATCGAATCTATGCCTACTTCAAAGGTCCTTTCAAATGCAGTGAATACAAACAACTGCTTTGTAGTGCCTAAGGTCGTAGAGTAAATTTAAAAGGAAGGTAGTGTGAAATTTGGACGTTTCTTCAATGAAAATCCGTGATATGCGTAAGGCTCTTGACAGTAAGGAAATTTCCGCTAAAGAGCTTGCACAGACATATTTTGAGAGAATAAAGAAATATGACGATAAGGTAAAGAGCTTTATCACTGTTACTGAGGAAAAGGCTCTGGAGCAGGCTGAAAAGGCTCAGGGCGTTATCGATAAGGGCGAAGCAAAGGCTCTCACAGGAATACCTGTGGCAGTAAAGGACAATATTTGTACAGAGGGCGTAAAGACCACCTGTGCGTCAAAAATGCTTGAAAACTTTGTTCCGCCTTATAATGCGACCGTTATGGAAAAGCTCGACGCTGAGAATATCGTAATGCTCGGCAAGACTTCTATGGACGAGTTCGCAATGGGAGGCTCTACACAGACCTCCGCTTTTGCAAAGACAAAGAATCCTTATGATCTTGACCGTGTACCGGGCGGCTCGTCAGGCGGATCTGCTGCGGCAGTTGCTGCGGGACTTGCACCTGTTGCTCTTGGTACTGATACAGGCGGATCTATCAGACAGCCTGCTGCTTTCTGCGGCGTAACAGGTATCAAGCCAACATACAGCAGAGTTTCAAGATTTGGTCTTGTGGCTTTCGCTTCATCTCTTGACCAGATAGGCTCTATCGGTCTTGACGCTCATGACTGTGCTATCCTTCTTAATGAGATATGCGGCTATGACTTCCATGACGGCACAAGCTCAAAGCTTGAAGTGCCTGACTTCACCGCAAAGATAGGCGAGTCAATGAAGGGCATGAAGATAGCACTCCCTAAGGAGTTCTATGCTGAAGGCATCAATGATGAAGTAAAGGCTGCCGTTTTAAAGGCTGCTGATGAATATAAGGCAATGGGCGCTGAGCTTATCGAGTGCTCAATGCCGTCACTTAAATATGCTGTTCCTTGTTATTATCTTCTTGCCTGCGCTGAGGCTGCTTCAAACCTGTCAAGATATGACGGTATCAAGTACGGTCACAGAACGCTTACAGCCGACAGCTATGAGGAGCTTATAATCAAGTCACGTTCAGAGGGCTTCGGCGAGGAAGTAAAGAGAAGGATACTTCTTGGAAACTATTGCCTGTCAAGCGGATATTATGACGCTTACTATAGAAAAGCAATGGCTCTCAGACAGCTTATAAGAAAAGAATACAACGATATATTCGAGAAGTGCGACGTTATTCTTACGCCGACAACTCCTGCTGTTGCATACAGCCCTGAGATGACTTCCGACCCTGTTCAGATGTATCAGGCTGATATATGCACAGTTACAGTAAATATCGCAGGTCTGCCTGCAATATCAACTCCTTGCGGCTATGACAGCAAGGGTATGCCTATCGGTATGTCTGTTATAGGCAGAAAGTTCGACGAGGCAACTATCATCAAGACTGCCGACGCATACGAAAAGGGCTTCAAGCCTGTTGCGCCAAAGCTTTAAGGGAGGTAAGACAAATGGAAAAATGGAGAACGGTCATCGGCCTTGAGATCCACGCCGAGCTGCTTACCAAAACTAAGATCTTTTGTAACTGCTCCGCTGAGTTCGGCGGTGCGCCAAATACAAGATGCTGCCCTGTATGTACAGGTATGCCCGGTACTCTGCCTATCATCAATCAGCAGGCTGTAGAGTATGCTGTAAAGGCAGGATATGCGCTCAACTGCGGTATCAACAAGTTTTCGGTATTCGACAGAAAGAACTACTTCTATCCTGACCTGCCAAAGGCATATCAGATATCACAGCTTTACAGACCTATCGTAGGTCCCGGCTATGTGCCTATCGAGGTGAACGGTCAGAAAAAGAATATAAGAATAAACCATATCCACCTTGAGGAAGACGCCGGTAAGCTCGTTCATGACGCTTTCAACGGAATCTCAATGGCTGACTATAACAGATGCGGTATCCCGCTTATCGAGATAGTTACTGAGCCTGATATAGCGTCGGCAGAAGAGGCAATGGCTTTCGTTGAGCAGATATCTCTGCTTTTGCAGTATGCAGGCGTTTGCGACTGTAAAATGGAGCAAGGCTCACTGAGATGCGACGTTAATATCTCTCTTATGAGACCTGACGCAACTGAGTTCGGTACTCGTGCGGAGATAAAGAACATCAACTCTATCAAGTCTGTTGGCAGAGCTATCAAGTATGAGGAAAAAAGACAGGCGCTTCTTCTTGAAGCCGGCAAAAAGGTCGTTCAGGAAACAAGACGTTACAACGCAAACAGAGATAAGACAACTTCAATGCGTACAAAGGAAAACGCTAACGATTATCGTTATTTCCCAGAGCCTGATATTCTTCAGGTAAACCTTACAGACGCTCAGCTTGACGAGATAAAGGCTAAGCTGCCTGAAATGCCAAGCAGCAGATTCAAGAGATACACTGAGGAATACGGTATTTCTGAGATAGACGCAAAAACGCTTATCCAAACAAAGATAATCTCAGATTTCTTTGAGAATGCACTTAAGAGATATAACAATCCTAAGAGCGTGGCTGTGTTCATTCTCGGCGAGTTTATGAGAAGAGTAAATCTGGGCGAGATAGATATAAACAATATCAGCTTCACACCTGAGGAGTTTGCAGAGCTTGTTGAAATGGCTGATACAGAGAAGGTATCAAAGAACGACGCTAAGACCGTGTTCAGAGCAATGGTAGAAGAGGGCGGCAAGCCTATGGACATTGCAAAGAGCAAGGGTATGCTCATCACTGTAGATACTGCAAAGGTCGAGACAGGCGTTGACGAGATACTGGCTGCAAATGCCGCACAGGTAGAGCAGTATAAGAACGGCGAAACAAAGGTGTTCGGCTTTATCATGGGTCAGTGTACAAAGGCTCTCAAGGGCGTTGCAACACCTAAGATAATCAAGGAAATTCTTGAAAGCAAGCTGAAAGCTGCCGCCGCAAGTGCCGCTTCTGATGCAGAGAAGAAAGAGGACGTAAAGGATAACGTTATCGACGCTTCAAAGCTCACAAAGTATGAGAACGCCGATAAATATGTACCTGAAAATGACGGCAAAATGCTTATGATAGATACGGCTGACGTCAAGAAAGAGTTTATGCTTGCTGACGCTAAGGCTAACATGGGCAAGGAAGTTGAGTTCTCAGGCTGTGTTCATAGAATAAAGAACATGGGCAGCATTGCCTTTATCGTTGTAAGAACCTCAAGAGATGTTATACAGACAGTTTACTCTGCCGACAACTGCAAGGATTCTATCGAGGGTCTGAGAGAGGGCTTCTTTGTAAACGTAAAGGGTATCGTTAAGGAAAACCCTAAGGATTTCAATGGTCTTGAAATAGAGCTTAATTCTATCAAGCTTATCTCAACGAACGCCGCTGAGCTTCCTTTAAAAATATCACAGGGCAGACTTAACTGCACAATAGAAGTAAACCTTGACAACCGTGCGGCTTCACTGAGAAACCCTTATGAGAGAGCTATATTCAAGCTGCAGGAGGGTCTTGTTCAGGGTATGCACAAGTTCATGCAGGCAAACAACTTCACTGAGATACACTCGCCAAAGATTGTTGCACAGGGTGCAGAGGGCGGCGCTAACATCTTCCGCCTTGACTACTTCGGCAAGTCTGCGTTCCTTAACCAGTCACCGCAGTTCTATAAGCAAATGGCTGTGGCATTCTTTGACAGAGTTTATGAGATAGCACCTGTATACAGAGCTGAAAAGCACGCTACTTCACGTCATATCAACGAGTATATCGGTCTTGATTTTGAAATGGGCTATATCGACAGTATGTATGACGTTATGAAAATGGAGATCGCAATGCTCAGATCCATTTTCGAGTATATCAAGGAGAACTATCAGAATGAGCTGAGAATACTTGACGCTGACGTTCCTGAGATAAAGGAAGTTCCGTCTATCAAGTTCGCTGACGCTATCGAACTGCTGAGAGGCGGCGAGGGAAGCGGCAAGAAGTTCGACCTTGACCCTGAGGACGAGGTAAACCTCGGCAAGTATGCCAAGGAAAAGTACGATTCAGACTTTATCTTTGTTACACACTTCCCATCATCAAAGCCTCCGTTCTATGCAATGAATTCAAGAGAAGACCCAAGAGAAGCATACAAGTTCGACCTTTTGTTCAGAGGACTTGAAATTACTTCGGGCGGTCAGAGAATACACGATTATAACGAGCAGGTAGAGAAGATGAAGGCTCAGGGACTTGACCCTGACGATTTCAAGAACTATCTTGAGGCTCACAAGTATGGTCTGCCACCTCACGGCGGACTTGGTATCGGTCTTGAAAGACTTCTCATGAAGCTTCTTAACAAGAACAACATCAGGGAAACATCACTGTTCCCAAGAGATATCAACAGACTTCTTCCATAGTCTGCAAATATGTTTATCAAAGAACGGGCAGGTCTGTCCGTTCTTTTTTGTATGGGCGACCTGAGGTCGTCCGCATATCACCATGCCATTTTTATGTTTTTTGCTTGGCGATAAGACGAAAACGGGACGTCGGGGGCGCCGTCCCCTACAGTATTTGAATATAAGCTGAATATTTGTCCAATAAGAATAGTATAATTCATTGATACTGATTCGGAGGACTGATATTCTTGAAAAAAATTCTTACTTTACTTATTTGTTTTTTGACCCTTTGCTCCTGCGGAGGTGATGTAAATTCCCAGAGGGACAGGCTTGTGACTATGGAAAAAGCATCGGTGATACCTGTGTGCGGAGAGAAAAACTACACTGATGTGGAAACGTCACACAAGCTTAATTATACTGTGCAGAAAGCTATATGGATATCCTATATTGACCTTGCTGATATGCTCATCGGGAAAAGTGCCGAGGAATTTCGTGAGAACTTTTCTCAGGCGTGTGAAAATGCTTTGAGCATAGGTTGTAATACGCTGTATGTCCACGTCAGACCTTTCGGGGACGCTATATATGATTCGGAACTTTATCCTGCATCAAGATATATAACAGGCATGGCAGGTGAGCAGGGTGACTTTGACCCGCTTGATATAATGATACAGACCGCACATGATAAGGGGCTTTCTTTTCACGCATGGATAAATCCTCTCAGGTGTGAGAATGAGGAATGTTTTCAGAATTATGACGATAGCTTTCTTCTGAAAAAATGGTATGATGAGGACAATGGCTATCTTGAAAGCGTTGAGGGCGACAGCCATTTGTGGCTCGACCCTGCTTATGATGAGGTAAGGCAGCTTATAGCAGAGGGTGCGGCGGAGCTTGCAGAAAATTATGATATTGACGGTATACATTTTGACGATTATTTTTATCCCACAACGGCTGAGGACTTTGACGCTCAGTGCTTTTCTGCCCAGACGGAGTTTGACGATCTGGCAAAATGGCGGCTGAACAATATCTCCCTTATGGTGGGGGAGATATACAGTGCGGTAAAAGAAGTGGATAAGGATATTCTGGTGGGAGTTTCGCCTCAGGGAAATATGGAAAATAATTATGAATATATGTACGCTGATGTGAAAAAGTGGTGTAGCGAGGAGGGGTATATAGACTACATTTGTCCGCAGATATACTTCGGTTATGAAAATTCTGTCAAGCCTTATGAGGATACCCTACAGCAGTGGGCTGATATCTGCACAACTGATGTTACGCTGGTGGCAGGTCTGGGAGTATATAAGATAGACAGTGAGAGTGAATTTTCTGAAAATATTGGCATTATCGGCAGGCAGATAAATGACGCCGTAGTTAGTTATAACTACGCAGGAGCGGCGGTATACGGCTATGCAAGCTTGTTTGGTGGCAGTGAAAGAGGTGCTCAGGAGCAGGAGTATATCGAAATTGCCTTTGATAAACTTGCTACATCTGCGAAATGATATGTGATATATAAATTATGGTATGTTAAATGTAAACAAATTGTGATATATTATTATAAAATTTATGGAAGTAAACAAAAAACTATTGAAATTTCTTTTTAAATATAGTATAATGTTATATGCTGTAAGGCGATAATAGAAAATGTTTTTGTATTATTTGCCTAAAACAATTTTATTTTGCTAATTATTCAGGGAGGGATTTTAGTGTACAAAATCGTAACAAGAAGACAGCTCAACGACGCTGTTGTTCTTATGGAGATCGACGCACCTTACATTGCCGCTAAGGCTGAAGCTGGTCAGTTCATCATCTACAGAGTTGATGAGAAGGGCGAGCGTGTTCCGCTCACTATCGCTGACTATGACAGAGAAAAGGGCACGATCACAATTATTTTTCAGGTAGTAGGTGCATCTACAACTGAGCTTGCAAGACTTAATGAGGGCGACTATATCCATGACGTTGTTGGTCCTCTCGGCGTTGCCACAGAGTATGACGAGGGTATCAAGAGAGTTGCAGTAGTAGGCGGAGGCGTTGGCTGTGCTATCGCTTACCCACAGGCTAAGAAACTCCACAGCATGGGCGTTGAGGTTGACCTTATCGCAGGCTTCAGAAGCAAGGATATCGTTATCCTCGAGGACGAAATGGGCAAGGCTTCTTCACATCTTCATATCTGTACAGACGATGGTTCATACGGCTATCACGGATTTGTTACAAACAAGCTTCAGGAGCTTATTGACGGTGGTGCTAAGTTTGACGAAGTTATCGCTATCGGACCAGTTCCAATGATGAAGTTCGTTTGCAAGGTAACAAAGCCTTATGATATCAAGACTCTCGTTTCACTCAACCCTATCATGATCGACGGCACAGGAATGTGCGGCGGATGTCGTGTAACTGTTGACGGCAAGATCAAGTATGCTTGCGTAGACGGCCCTGACTTTGACGGTCAGAAGGTAGATTTCGACGAGCTTATGAGAAGAAACTCAACTTATAAGGAGCAGGAAAAGGCTCACTTGTGCAGACTTACTGGAGGTGTAAGATAATGGCTAATATGAGTTTGACAAAGACTCCTATCGCAGAGCAGGAGCCAAAGGTAAGAGCTAGAAACTTCAAGGAAGTTACTTTGGGTTACACCCCTGAGCAGGCTATAGAAGAAGCTCAGAGATGTCTTAACTGTAAGCACAAGCCTTGTATGACAGGATGTCCTGTAAGCGTTAGGATCCCTGAGTTTATCGCAAAGGTAGCAGAGGGCAAGTTTGAAGAAGCTTATGCTATCATCAAGACAACAAATGCTCTGCCGGCTGTTTGCGGACGTGTATGTCCACAGGAGCATCAGTGTGAGGGCAAGTGTGTAAGAGGTATCAAGGGCGAGCCTGTCGGTATAGGCAGACTTGAGAGATTCTGTGCAGACTATATGATGGACAAGGCAGTTGCCGTAGAAAAGGCTGAACCAAACGGTCACAAGGTAGCTGTTGTCGGCGGTGGTCCTTCAAGCCTTACAGTTGCAGGCGACCTTGCTAAGCTTGGTTACGACGTAACTATCTATGAGGCATTCCATACAGCAGGCGGCGTTCTTATGTATGGTATCCCTGAGTTCAGACTTCCAAAGGCTATCGTTCAGCACGAGATAGACAATCTGACAAACATGGGCGTACATATCATGACAAACATGGTTATCGGCAGAGTTCTTTCTATCGACGAGCTTATGGGCATGGGCTATGAAGCTGTATTTGTAGGCTCAGGCGCAGGTCTTCCAAGATTCATGGGTATCGAGGGCGAAGGCCTTGTAGGTGTTTACTCTGCTAACGAGTACCTTACAAGAATCAACCTTATGAAGGCATACAAGGACGATTATGATACCCCTATCATGAAGTCAAAGAACGTAGCTGTTGTCGGCGGCGGTAACGTTGCTATGGACGCTGCTCGTTCTGCAATGAGACTTGGCGCTGAGCACGTTTATATCGTATACAGACGTTCAATGGACGAGCTTCCTGCAAGAAAGGAAGAGGTTCATCACGCTCAGGAAGAGGGCATCGAGTTCCTCGTTCTTAATAACCCTGTTAAGATAGTTGGCGACGAGAATGGTCACGTAAACGGCATGGAGTGCATCAAAATGGAGCTGGGCGAGCCTGACGCAAGCGGCAGAAGACGTCCTATCCCTATCGAGGGTTCAAACTTCATTCTTGACGTTGATACAGCTATCATGTCTATCGGTACATCACCTAACCCACTTATCAGAAGTACAACTCCCGGTCTTGAAACAAACGATCACGGCTGCCTTATCGTTGACGAGAACGAGTCAACAACTAAGGAAGGCGTTTACGCAGGCGGTGACGCTGTTACAGGCGCTGCTACTGTTATCCTCGCTATGGGCGCAGGCAAAAAGGCTGCCGCCGCTATCGACGAGTATATCAAGAACAAGAAATAATTTCTTGTAAATGAAAATTATTTGTTAAAAGGCTTGAAGTTTGTGCAAATATCTGATATACTAATATAGTATTATTAGATTTGGAGGTCTTTTGATGAATTTGTCAGCAATTATTTCAGTTTTGGCTGCTGAGCAGAGTTCACCTGCATCACTTGCCATGACTTTTATCCCACTGGTACTCATAATCGTGTTCTTCTATTTCTTTATTATCCGTCCGCAGAAAAAGCAGGATAAGAAAGACGCTGAGATGAGAGATAACCTTGAGATAGGTGACGAGGTCGTTACAAACGGCGGAATCGTTGGTATCGTGTTCTCCATCAAGGACGACACTGTTGTTATCGAAACAGGCGGCGACAGAAGTAAGATCCGTGTTAAAAAGTGGGCTATCGCTAAGAACGAAACAATTCATGACGGTGACGCAAAGTAAATATTGCTTTTAAGGGACGGGTAGTTTTATCCGTCCCTTTTTGTGTTCTTATTGTCCGTGGCTTTGAATATAATTTCTTTAGGATATTCAGTGTGGGGGTGCGGATATGAAAAATAACAGGCTTTTTGGGGGCAGAAAGCTTTCTTTGCTGTCGTCAACGGCGTTGTCTGCCTGCGTGGGGTGCGGTGCGATATTTGTTGCTGTGCTTGCTTTTGCGTATGTTATCACTAAGATAGATGCCACCGATCTTATGCTGTCGGTGATGTCAACAGCGGCACTTGGTATCGGGGCGTATGCAGGGGGATATGTCTGCGGAAAAAGGCAGCGTAGAAACGGTCTGCTGTCAGGTGTGCTGTGCGGAGTGTTCATTTTTCTTATCATTGTCATTCTCAGTGCACTGTTTTCAAAAGCTGCCGAAAGCTTTTCCGTGCCTGCAAAGCTTGTGCTTACACTTGTGTGTGCAGGCGTAGGCGGAGTTGTAGGGGTAAATTCTAAAAGCAGCCGTTTTTGATAAGGATAAATATTTATACTGCATTAACTATTCGTTCATAAAACATAGTGGGATATGTGGTATAATTAATGTAAATCAATTATTGGAGGTAAAATCCTATGAAACATATCAAGACGATCAATAAGGCTAATCTCAAGAAGACTGCTGCTAAGGGTGGCTGCGGCAAGTGTCAGGCATCATGTCAGTCAGCTTGCAAGACCTCCTGCACAGTTGCTAACCAGAAGTGCGAGAGAGAGGCTTAATATTCCGATCTTTCTGAGGCGTGCGAGCGTACACACGCCTTGCTAAAGGGACATTTTTATGTCCCTTTATTTTTGTATAAATTTGTATATGAATATAAATGTGAAAGGTGATTTTTAAATGATACACAAGTTTAAGCTTGGCGGCTTTAATGCACTGCTTGACGTGAACAGTGGCGGAGTACATATTATAGACGATCTGACATATGATCTGTTAGACAATGTTGAGCCGCCTTTTGAGGAGAAATGTCCTGAGGACGTTGTAAGAAAGCTGTCAAAGATGTATGACAGCAAGGATATCGAGGATTGCTATGAGGAGATAGTTTCTCTTTATAATGACAAGATATTGTTCAGCGAGGATGATTACGAAAAGTATGCCCTGTCTGCTGTGGCTTCGCCTATCAAGGCTATGTGTTTGCATATTGCTCACGACTGTAACCTGAGATGTAAATACTGCTTTGCGTCAACAGGCGATTTTGGTCAGGGCAGAATGCTCATGGACTATGAAACAGGCAAGCGTGCTATAGATTTTCTTATAGAGCGTTCAGGAGACAGAAAATTTCTTGAGGTGGACTTCTTCGGCGGTGAGCCGTCACTAAATTTCGGTACGGTAGAAAAGCTTGTTGAGTATGCACGTTCACAGGAGGAGCCACACAATAAAAAGTTCAGATTTACTGTTACCACAAACGGTGTACACCTCACTGACGAGATGATAGACTTTATCAACAAGGAAATGTACAACGTTGTTCTGTCTATCGACGGAAGAAAAGAAGTCAATGACAGAATGAGAGTGCGTGTTGACGGCACGGGAAGCTATGACAGGATAATCCCTAACTTCAAGCGACTTGTGGACAAGCGTCCTAAGAACAAGGACTGGTATGTAAGAGGCACTTACACAAAGTATAATCTTGACTTCTCAAATGATGTAATGCACCTTTATGACCTTGGATTCGACCAGATATCCGTTGAGCCTGTTATGGCTGACCCTAGCGAGCCTTATGCTATCACTGAGGCTGACCTGCCGAGGATCTTCAAGGAGTATGAGATACTTTCCGAGAAGATACAGAAGATAAGGGACGAGGGCAAGTTCATAAACTTCTTCCATTTTATGATAGACCTCGACCAAGGCCCTTGCGCAATCAAAAGACTTAGGGGCTGTGGAAGCGGAAACGAGTATGTTTCTGTTACACCTGACGGCGATATTTACCCATGTCATCAGTTCGTTGGTATCACTGAGTTCAAAATGGGCAATCTCTATGACGGCACATTTAACGAGGAAATGAAAGATATGTTTGCTCACGCACACGTTTACAACAAGCCTGAGTGCAAGAAGTGCTGGGCAAAGTTCTATTGCAGTGGCGGTTGCAATGCAAACAACTACATTTACGCAGGTGATATCCACAATGCGCACAAGCTGTCATGTCAGATACAGAAGAAGCGTCTTGAATGTGCTATCATGATGAAGGCTGTTAAAATGCTCGACGGCGCAGAATGAATATAAATGTTTTGTAAATTTTACGCATGGTAACTTTTGTGTACATATATAAACTTAATATGTACTAAAACGTTTGAAGTTTAACAAAAAAATTTATTGAATAATCGTTTTAAAAAGCACGGAATAACAAATGACGTTATTCCGTGCTTTCTGCTGTTATTACATAGTATGATAATGTCGGAAAATAGCAGAATGTGTCTGACGTGTTAATAAGTATTAAGATAAATATAATGTATACTAAGCTGGTAGCTTATTGACAAAGCGGGTCGAATTTAGTATAATATTGACATAAACAAAAGGTGCTTGGCGGTCATGTTACCGCAAATCGGCTATAACGAGCGCCCTCTGTATCGGACAGTATAAAACGACAAATTATTATGAAAAGGACGAAGAGATATGAAAACTAACGAAAAGAAGAATACTTCTGCTAAGAAAAAACTTATACCTGCAGTTGCAATGCTCACAACTTCCGCTGTAATGCTTTCTACTGCTACTTATGCTTGGTTTACGCTCAGCAAGACTGCTGAAGTTACAGGGCTTAACCTTGCCGCTACAGCGGGTGGCTCACTTGAAATTTCACTCGGACAGGTTGACAATGGTGTTTTGAGTTCATCTGATTTGACTCCTACAGCTGACAACATTTCTTGGGTAAGCACAGTTGATATTGGTCAGTATTATGAAAAAGTTGGAAAATTGAAGCCGGCTTCAACAGTTGATGGTAATAGCTTGTTCTACGCTGAGGATAGTGGTATATACGCTGGTGGTAGAGCTGTTATGGCTGATACTAAGGTTAAAGCCGCAACTGATGAAGCAACTTTGACAGCGAGAACTACAACCGCAAATACAGCTCTTGCAACAGATGAAGCTTCTGGTGCTGACGGATATTATGTTGACGTTCCAATGTGGATAAGGTCAACAAAACAGACTAAACAGGACGTTCAGTGTCGTGTTACAATTAAGAATAAGGATAGTGAGAATAATACTGAAAATGATTTGCAAAAAGCAGTTAGAGTTGCTGTTTTGCCGTTGAAAACTGCAACTGAGGCAAATGATAGTACAACAGTTACAAATACTTTATCTGTTACAAAAGCTAGTGCAGTTGCTGGCTATGCAGATACAAAGTACACTCTTCTTGGCGATAAAGCGAGTGTATTTGGTCTTAATTGGGACAACTACACGGATAATAAGGGTATAAAGACAACAGAGGGTGCTAATTATGGTGCTAAACTTGATACCATTACTTTTACCAAGGGTACAGCACAAAAAGCCGTTCCAACTAGCAGAGATAGCTTGGACAATCTTACTACTGTATTTGAACTTGCTGGTGCAGGAAACAACGAGTATTCAGTTGAGGGCTTTGTTGTAAGAGTATGGATTGAGGGCGAAAGCAAATTCTGTAATGATGCAACTGCAAATCAGGATTGGACAATTCAGCTCGATTTCCAGGCAAAGGATAACGCAGGCAACTAATCAACAAACAATAAAACAAAAAAGACGCCGAAGAAATTCGGCGTTTTTTGGTAAATGGGCATAAAAAATAATTTTCCATATTTGGGGAAATATCCCGATTTTTCTTTACTTTTTGTCGAAAATATGCTATAATAAAACATTGGAACAGGAAAGGAAGTGACTTGCTTTGAACGGTAATTCAACAGTTGACGGTGTTCGTGCCGTGGAGCTTTTCTATAGACCTATAAAAAATACCGACAGCGGCAGGGTCACTTTTTTGCAGTCGCAAACAAGGCTAAATTCACCTGCTATGGGAACGCTTATGCCTGCGGATTATCTCCCTGTGGCTCAGCTTTCCGACCGATGTGTTAGCATTTTCAAGCTTGCTTTCGTTCAGCTCTTGCAGGCTTTGGGCAAGTTTCACGAAAGGGAAGTGGACGTTGATTGGGCAAGCGTGTTCATGCCTGCAAGATTTTTAAGGCAGACGGAAGCTCCGAGAGTTGCGGCAGATTATTGCGATAAGTTTGGCGTGAAGTATGAGCGTGTCTGCTTTGAGTTGTCGCCTGATGTGCTTGATGAAGCTGACAGCACAGCGGCAGATAACGTGGCTCTTATGAGAAGACAGGGCTTTCATTTTCTGCTTACAGGCTTCGGCACTGAGGGCTTTAAAATGCTGAAAACAGCCGAGTTCAAGGTGGATAATATCATGCTTGACGGCTCAGTGGCTCAGGTTCTCGGTAAGAGCGACAGGTATGATACCTGCGTGAACTCTCTGCTGAATTTCGTTTTTGACCTTAATGCTGAGGTCATAGCTGACGGAATTACTGATGATAAGCAGGTGAAACAGCTCAGCGGTATGCAGTGCCTTTACTATTCGGGAGAAAATGCAGGAAAATATATTGCGGAAAGATACGTTCGCAATAGAAATGAGTAATAAACGGGTGATACGGTTTTGGACGGTAAAAATACAGATAAAAATACAAGAGTAGTCGATACCCTTGCACTTCGCAGGACCGCCAAGGAAGCTAAACGCTATGTGGTATTGATGAGATTGCTTAAAATACTTGCCATTATACTTATCGCTATCGTGGCGGCGGCCTATGCGGTGTCTTATTTTTACGACAAGTACGGTAGCTTTACAGTTAAGATAAGTAAGTATGATATGATAGATCAGGGGCTTACTCTTTCGGAAACTCCTGACTATACCACGAGCAATTCAAGGCTCAATGCGGATATCCTCTACGATATGACAAATATCAGCGGCGAAGATCTCCCTGATAATATCGACAAGATAAACGGCAGCCATAATGGCGAGGGGTATATAGCTTATACTTTCTATCTCATAAATTCCGGTAAAGACACACTTAGCTATGACAGCGAAATGACTATCGAGAACGTCACGAACGGTGTTGATGAAGCTGTCAGAGTGGAGCTTTTCGTGAATGGAGAGAAAACTGTTTATGGTAAAACAAAGTCTGACGGCAGCGGTAAGGAAAGCGATTGCGACAAGGAGTTCGCCTCCTCTACTGAGGTCATGAAGGACCGACGTGAAAAGCTTGGTCCTGGTGAGAAAGACAAGTATACAGTGGTTATATGGCTTGAGGGAAATGACCCTGATTGTGTTGACAAAATAATCGGTGGCACAATGAAGCTTGGTATGAATTTCAAGATCGTTGAAACAACTTAAAAAATTAGAAGGGAGGAAGCCTCGGGTTTCCGAGGTTTTGAATTATGAAAAAAGCTTTGAAGATCGTTTTTAATGTTATCGCATGGGTGGTGCTTATCTTTGCACTGCTTATAACAATTCTCGTGTTCTCGTCCGATAAGAATAATGGTACGGCAAGTCTGCTGGGATATATCCCGCTCACAGTTGAATCTGACTCAATGAAGCCAACTTTCAAAAAAGGCGACCTTATTATCTCAAAGGAAATAGACGATATCAATTCTCTGAAAAAGGGCGACGTTATCACTTTCTGGACTCTTATAGAGGGCAAAAAGGTGAAGAATACCCACCGTATCGCAGAGGTACTCAATGATAACGGCTCTGTAGGCTTTATCACACGAGGCGACGCTAATAACATAGATGATACATACACTGTTTATGCAGGTGATATAATCGGTCAGTGGAAAGGTGCAAAAATAGGCGGTTTCGGCAAGGTAATGGATTTTCTCAGAACAAAAACGGGATTTTTCATTTGCATACTTCTGCCGATAGCACTGTTTTTCCTCTTTGAGCTTTATAAGCTTATCGCAACCATAATCGAGATAAAGCGTCCTGCTATCACAGAGAGCGATGAGGAAGAAATAAAAAGACGTGCAGTTGAGGAATACCTTGCACAGCAGAAGGAACAGGAAGAGGAAAATGCACAGCAGGAGAAAAATGATAAATAACTGCTGCTTGGGTGATACATTATGAATGGATTTCTGAAATGGTTTTTTGTTTTCATGTCGTCAATGCTTGCAGGCTTTGGGCAGATCTTCAAGGGTCTGTGGAACGGCATAAAACAGATCTTCAATATAAAAAACTACATAAGGATATTCAAGACCTACTCGGCAGACTTTGGTGCGCTGGGCTGGATACTTTCTGTGCTTGCAATTATCGTTGTTGTGGCTATTTTTGTGCTTATTATTTTTATGATAGTGCTTGCTGTGAGAAAGTACATAAGATTCAGACACTCTATCGTCAGCAACGAGGATCTTATCGAAGAGATATCTGACCTGCAGCGTCAGGTGGTCAAAATGACTAAGGAAAAAGATGAGATCATGGCAATGAAGGTGGCTCAGCTTGGCGTATATGATAACACCGCTCTTGCAGAGGGTGAAACAAAGCTTGCAGAGGGCGAGCAGATGCCTGCACAGGGCGAAGCTCAAACCATTGTGGACGGCGTTGTTCAGACAGCAGACTGCCGTTTTTCAAAGCTTATCGAGGTGGACAATTTCTACAAGACATACGAGCCGCCTGCTTACAATAATGACATCACCCTTAGCGGTATCTGCGAAGCATACAGAAACTTTGCCTGCTCAAGAATGCACCTTTATTATGACATAAAAACTATCCGACTTTTCATTGCAGGCATGGCTTCAACAAAGCTCATTATCCTGCAAGGTATCTCTGGTACAGGTAAAACATCTTTGCCATATTCATTCGGTAAGTTCTTGCAGAAAGATACCACTATTGCTTCTGTTCAGCCGTCATGGCGTGACAGAACTGAGCTTTTTGGCTACTTCAACGAGTTCACGAAGAACTTTAATGAAACAGAAGTCCTCAAAAGAATTTATTCTTCTGAATACAATGACGATGTAAACTTCATACTCCTCGACGAGATGAACATTGCGAGAGTGGAATATTACTTTGCAGAAATGCTCTCGATTCTTGAAATGCCTGATCCTGCCGAGTGGGAGCTTGATCTTGTTCCTAACGTGTGGAGCACCGACCCTGTTCGCCTTGACAAAGGCAAGTTGCGTATTCCGCAGAACATTTGGTATATCGGTACTGCCAACAACGACGATTCCACGTTCACTATCTCAGATAAGGTATACGACCGTGCGCAGCCTATCAATCTTGACGCAAAGGGAGTTGCCTTTGACGCTCCTGACACGCCGCCTATGAATTTAAGCTTTGAACATCTTGATACACTTTTCAAGGAAGCTTTTCAAATGTATCCTGTTTCACAGGACAGTCTGAAAAAGATACAGCAGCTTGACCTGTGGGTGATCGAAAAGCTGAGAGTGGCTTTCGGTAACCGTATACTTAAACAGATGAACCTGTTTGTTCCTGTATATGTTGCCTGCGGTGGAGAGGAGCTTGACGGCATTGACTATGTGCTTGCCACAAAGATATTCAGAAAATTTGAGTCGCTTAACTTGGCAATGCTAAGAGAAGAGCTGAAAGAGTTTTGCACCTATATGCAGAAGCTTTTTGGCAGAAACACCATGAAAGAGTCTATAGCATATCTTGAAAGATTGCAAAAGCTGTACTAAAATTTGTACTCATAAATTTTGAGAGGAGGGACGGGCATGAGCGAATACAACGAACAGCGTGCAGCTTTTGATAATGCTGTAAAGACGCTTGACGGCAATAACAGCTTTGCGGCAGCCCGTGCCTTGCTTCTTTCGGGCGAAAAAACTGTATCCTTTAATCGTAAGATAATCGAGAAGAATATTGATTCGTCCTGGCTCACAGAGATAGAAAAAGCTCTGCCACATCTTGATACGGTAATAAGAAATCCCAGAAACACCATTAAAGAAGTGGAAGAGATCGTGCCTATCGCTATGTCAAGGAAGATAACGGTAGAGTCCATAAAACATCTGGGACAGCATACCGATCTTATTCAGGATATCGACAAAAAGACAGGAAAGATAACTCCGTCAAAGATACTCAACATTCATAAAGAGGAAACTCTCGATACATATGAAAATAGATTTGTAAATACCCTTATCGACAGGCTATACATTTTTATAAATATAAGATACAATAAGCTTGTCCAGACCGCAGAGGCGCAGGAGGCTTATTCTTTTAATTACGATACCGTGGCTGACAGCGGCGACGGCAGAAAGGTCAACATAAGTTTTAAGATAGAAACTGTTGACAGTCTTGCCGGCGGCAGCAAGGATACTAACGTTTGGACAAGGCTTGAAAAGGTAAAAAAGGCTATCGAGGGCTATAAAGGCTCAGTGCTTTGTACCACTCTTGGCAACGCTTTTATCAGACCGCCTGTTATGAGAACAAACGCTATCACCAAAAATGTGGACCTTATGGCGTGTCTTACCCTTTGGCAGTTTATCGAAAGCTACGATAAGGCAGGCTACGAGGTCAACGTTTCCGATACTGCACAAAGACCTGATGATTCTTATATTGAGGATATATACGGTCTGACGGCAATGAACTATATGCTTTTCCGCTCCTATACTCATGGGGCAGACAAGCCGGAGAAGCTTAAAACCATACAGAGCAAGACCCTCGCACCAAAGGTTGTCAGGCGTTTTGATAAGCAGACGTCTGATAAATATGATGTCATAGTTGGCGAGGGCGAACAAAGTAGTGCAAGTAAGACAGATATGGGTATGACTGCCGAAGATGAGGGAAACCTTACGGCAGAGCTTGACCGTATAGTTGAGATAGAAAAGCAGTTTCTCAAAGACGAGGAAGACCGTAAGAGGGCTGAGGAGATTGCGGCTGCAGAAGCTGAAAGAAAGCGTGCCGAGCAGGAGAAACTTGAGCGTCAGTTGCGTGAGGAAGAAGAGCGCATAAGGCTGGAGCATGAGGAAGCTGAACGCAGACGATTGGAGCTTATCCAAAAACAGCAGGCAGAGCAGGCTGCAAGAGAAAAGGCGGAGCGTGAGGAACGTGAACGCCGTGAAAAAGAGGAAGAGATCAAGCAGATCGCAAGACGCAAAAGGCAAATGGAAGAGCGTCAGCGCCGTGAAGAGGAGCAGCGTGTCCGTGAGGAAAGAGCCAGGATCCGAGAGGAGAAAAAGCTCGTCCGCAGCAGCCTTGGATCTGCTATGGATCAGCAGATCAGCACGAATGAAGAAGCTGTGTCTGCAAGCTTTGTGTCAGAGTATGAGTCCCCTGAGATCGCTGCAAAAAAGGCGAAAGAAGCACAACAGCAGCGTGAGCAGGAACGCCGTGAGCGTGAACGTGCTGAGCGTCTTAAAGCTGAACGTGAAAGCTTTGAGAATAAAAATATCAATGAGATATTTAAAGAATATTCCAAAAATCCATATTACATGGCAAAACGTGGCATAACATATGTTCTGGCTCACGCATTTGGTATCATACCTGTTGTGACGGATAATCCGGACTATATTAGAATGCTCAAAGTCAAGAAGGAAAAAGAACTGGCTGAGGCAGAGAGAAAACGTGCAGAGCGTGAAATTGAGATCATTTATGAAAAATATGCTCCGTATCTGAAATATGATGTAAAGAGGCGTATAAAAAACAGGCAGTTTAAAAAGAGAAAACGTCTTGAGCGAAAGAACAGACCGCCAAGACCATATATTCCGCCACAGCGCACCGCTGAGGAGCAGAAAGCTATCGACACTGAGATGAAGAGGCTTTACAAGGAGTATCATGTTTCAGCAGTTGGCAGAATGGCAAGGCATTTGAAAGAGAAATATAGCAAACAATAACACGGAGGGAGAGTCGTTATCATCGGCAAGGCGTTGAGGAGAGTAAAAATAGCTTTGACAATACTTGGCTCTGCTGTGTTTGCGGCACTGCTGAGTGTGACGGTGTACATAATGGTCTGCGGCTGTATCGGCAAAACAGCAAGCATTTTTGGTTACAGCGTACTGAAGGTCGTGAGCGGAAGTATGGAGCCGTCTATACATGAGGGCGACTATATTTACATCAAAAGGACGGATACTGACAGCTTAAAGGCAGGGGATATCATTTCGTTCTACTCTCAGGATGATAGTATTAAAGGCGAGATAAATACTCACAGGATATCTGAGGTTTTGAGCGACGGCACTTTTGTTACTAAAGGCGATGCTAACAAAATAGAGGACAGCGTGACGGTGCAAAAAGACAGCATTATTGGAAAATACTATGGAAAGCTCAGATTTTTCAAATGGCTTGGGTCTTTTGCATCGGGAAAAAAGTTGCTTATGCTGTTGGTGATAATCCCAACCGTTTTCATGGCTGTGTATGAGGTGAAAACTATCGCTGAGATAAAAATATATTCAAACCGTGAGGAAGCCTTGAAAGCGGCTGAAAAAGAAAAAGAAAAGCTTATGCGTGAGGCTGTTGAAAAGGAAGTTCAGCGGCTGAAAATGCAGGAAAATGAGAAAAAGGAGGCGAACAGCTTTGAATCAGGAAAAGATAATGAAGGCTAAAATGATAACGGCTATCATTATTTGTATTGCGGCAATAGCAGGGCTGTTTGTTTTCATAGGGCTTTATATGGACAAGTCCGAGGAAGTCAGAAAGACTTACATTGCTAAGTATATGGAAAATCTGTCTGCCGCCTCTGAGGAGATAGACACTTATCTTGAAAGCGGCAAGGATCTTCCAACAAGATATAACATGATACTTTCGGACATGGGTGCGGCAAGGTCGCTGGTGTTTCTTATCGACGATTACACTGATGAGCAGAAGGCTATAAATGAGCTTCATTACTGCTTTGTGAAGTACCCCGAACAAATGCAGGGCAAGCTTGAGGACGTAAAAAAAGCACTTGACCATATCACCGAAAATCTTGACAAAGGCTATAGGGAAGTCAACGAGATAGTTGATTCGGTTGATAAAATGGGAAATTAATGCAAGGAGGACAATAACGTGAGCAGTAAAGGGCAGCTTAAAAGAGAAATAAAGAAATGCAGACTTACTATCGAGGAAATAGAGCGTAAGAGATCACGTTCACAATCAGCACTGGTTCAGGCAATTCTTTTGCAGGAAGAGCCTAACGAAATGGACGTTGAGTGGTTTAACAAATACACAGGCGAGATAACCGCTTGCAGAAATCACATGATAGAATTGCAGAAAGAGCTTGACTCGATGAAATAATGGAGGTCGCCAAAGTGGCTGAGCATAAAGTGATAGAGAAAGCAGACAGCGAGGAAGAAAAGAAGAAACGCAAACTGCTTATTATAAAAATAATACCGGTTGCAGTGCTGGCATTTATACTTATTGCGGTCAGCTTGGCTTGGTTTACCCTTGACAAAGCACTTGACCTTGACTCTTTCGGCATGAAAAGTGTTGATTCGCCATTTGAACTGAAAACAGTAGGAAGTGCCAATGTGCTTAAAGCTGAGATACTTGACAGCAATGATTACTCTAAGGTGTCTGATGACAGCAATATCACTTCTGAAGAAAACAACAAGATCTACTGGCTTCTTGATGAAGAAAGCGGTATGACGAATGGTATTAATCCTGGTAGTCATGGAAAGCTTACTTTTTACGTTGTCCCGAACCAGTCGGGGGAAATGGAGATACAGTTCAAGTTGAGTATCACGGGGTATGCAGAGAATAAAAACGGCGACAGCGTTTCATACGAAAAGGTAATTGATGAAAATGTTACAAACTTTTTGAATGGACACATCATGTTTTTTGAGAAATATGATGAAAGCACTCACACATATTCCGATTTTCTTAGTGATGAAACATTCACAAGGACGTTTAAAGATTGTAAAGTAGACGTTCCGCAGGAAGTGAACGTATATTGGGTGTGGCCGAACACTCTTGGTCAGATACTGATGAAAAGCACAGATGAAAATCTGACAGAGAAAAACGTGCTGTTTGATGATGACAGTAAAGAACGTTTGGATTTTGCGGAATATATAAAGGGTAATTTAAGCTTGTTCTTGTCAGGTGATGCAGATAAAGAACAAAATAAAAAGGTTATTGAGAAAATACTTAATGGTGATAAATACAGCACAGCACAGTTATCATCACTAAGCTCCATGTATAATGACGCTGACGAAAAGATAGGTACAAAGGTGCAATATATCCTTGTTGAACTAAACGTATAAATAAGAATATTAACTTTGCCCGGAGGCAGTTGAAAGTGAAAGCTAATAGAAATCAGAAAATTAATAGAATATGCCACAAGCTTTACAGCAAGTATCGCAAGAATGTTATTTCTTTAGTTACCGCTGCCGTATTGCTTGTCACGAGTATGCCTCTTGCAGACATTTCAGGTGTTGTGTCTAAAATGGTATCAACTGTCACCAATGCGATCTCAGCTATGGCGGCAGAAACATATACTGACATTTCTAATGATATTAAAAGTGGCGTTTATACCATACAGAATGCAGACGATTTTAAAAAGCTTCTTAATGCAGACCCTTCTGTTTATCAGAATATCACTGTATTGTTTTCAAACAACCAATCTCAGTTTAAGGCTTCTGATTTTACAGGAATAGAAAAAGGACTTGGCAATGAAAATTATCCTTTCATGGGAACAGTCAAAGCAAATGAGGGTTCAGCTATTAATCTTCCTATTAATTTTGCTCTGTTTGAATATCTTAGTGACAGTGCAAATTTAGATACTATTATTTTTGCTAGACCCGAAGATAAAAATTCAGCTTTGCTTGCTGAGAATGTTATACACGGTGATGTGGCTTCAGCTAATAAGTGGAAAATAAAAGCTGATCCTGTAGATGATTCAGGTGCTACAATTTATAAATCCTTCACGTCTGTTATAGGCAATATGAAAAATGGAGCAAAGGTCGATCTTGATATCACTCTAAGTAATAATGTCAAGGCGGAAGTATCAGACGGTGATAATGCCGGTCTTGCCTGCGGCACTATGGACGAGAATGCAAGTCTTGCTGTAAGCCTGTCAAGCGGTTTGCTTGACGTTTCAGGCAAGTCGAACGCAGGTGCATTTGTTGGAAAAATGAGTGCTGGTGCAGCACTGAACATTGACAAGTGCAACAGCTTGACAAATATAAATATATCCGCAAACAACGCAGGCGGACTTGTGGGAAGTGCAGAGAATGCAGAAATAAATGTCGGCGAAGGTGTCACCCTTACCATGACCGGAAGCGTTACAGGCTCTGTAACTGTGGGCGGTCTTTTCGGCTCTTATACATATAGTAAAGCCAACGAAAAGATATTTGATATTTCAAAATTCAGTGGCATGAAAATGACCCTTGCTTGTTCATCAGGAGATACCGCTGACAGTGCGGCTGTTGGTTCTGTTTTTGGACTGCTTACAAATGGGACGGAGAGTGCAAAAATTAGTATCACAGGCACCGCTAATGATACTATTACTTCAAACTTCAATGGCACTGTCAGGGCAGGCTTTTATGGCGGTATTGTCGGAAGATATTCTGCCAATTCTCTTAAATCTGAACTTGCACTCAGCGAAGTTACTGTAAATGTGACCGGTTCATGCAATTCTACTGATTTTGGTGGGCTTATTGGTAAGATAGGTGATAACAGCAGGGCTTATGTAAGCGTCAAGAATGCCACTGTAAGTATTAAGAATCCCACATCATCACAAAATAATTATGGCGGTCTTGTGGGCTATGCAGATCAGGCCTTTATTGATGTTGGCGGTAAAGTCACAGTTACTGCAAATGATGTTTCTGCAAGCCAGAGCGTCGGCGGTATTGTTGGTAAATTTAATAAAAATGGCGTTGTAAGGCTTGGCGGTGAAACAAACCTTTCAGGCTTTTATCCTAAGGACGCTAGCAAAAACAGATGTCAGATAGTAGGAAATAGAGGCAATGCTTTGATCTATAGCTTAAGCGGCTGGTCATTTACAAGGACAACTTCAAAAGTCATAGACGATATGGATTGGGGCGGAGTGCTTCGACTTAACGATTCCGATCTGCTTGAGAGTGCTGACGGTGTTCTGTCTTTTGATGGATCAGGGCATACTGTTACAATAAATGGATTTCCTAATAACAATATAACCATAAGCAATAGGGCAGATTTTGCCCGTGCGGCTTTGATAATGCAGCATGATAGCAATGATTTTGTTAAGTACAGCGAAAATTCTGTAGGTAAAACAACAATGTCTGCGGCAAATATCAGCCTTAATGCAGATGTTGATATAAGCGGCACAGGTCTAACCGGCTTTATGCGTGATAATGGTGAGGATACTTTCACAGGCACTCTGAATGGCAATAGTCATAAACTTACCATGACCGTGGGAATAGAAAATGATAAGATAGTTTTCCATACTCACAACGGACTTTTTGCGAAGACAAGCGGTGCAAAAATAAGCAATTTAAAGCTTGTTTCAAACTTAAATATTGTCGGTGACAATGCTTCTGGCGGTGATGCTTGTTATATTGGTTCTGTATCTGCATACAACAGCGGAGCTTTGACTATCTCCAATGTTACCGCTGATGTGACCGCAGCCCCAAGTGGAGCGTATACGAATTTTGTCGGAGGTCTGGTTGGATATGTTGCTGAAGCCACAAGTGAAGTTTCATTCACTAATTCTGCTGTAACAGCAAATCTTACATACGATAATAGCACAACAACGAAAGACTGCACTTGTCTTGGCGGAGTTATCGGAATGGTAGGTGCTGTTACATCAAAGCCTACAACCGGTATTAAATTTGATAATGTTACTGTTGGCGGAAGTATAACTGACAATCACACAGGAAGTAACTCTAGAGTTGGCGGACTTATTGCAGAGGTCGGTGCTAAGGATAATTCAGCTTCTGTTGTACCTAATAAGATATCTATCACCAATGTTAATATTAATGCTTTAACAATAAATTCTAGTGGTAAATCAAATAGCGGTGGATTTTTAGGGCATAACTGGTATAGAGTAGAAATTGATCTGAATAGTTTGAATGTAAACAATTCAAGCTTAACAGTGAACAATGGCACAGAACTGGGCGGTCTTGTACTTTCCACAACAGGTTATTGGAGCATAAAAGAGGTTAGCTTTGACGGTGTGAAAGTGAAAGCAAAAAACTGTAAAAATTTCGGTATGCTTGCCTCAACTCTTTTTGGTAGAGATTATGACTCTTATGGCTTTGACTATTTTAAAGGTGAAAATGTCAATAATTACAGAAGCTCACGAGATGCAACTTATTTTGAACTTACTAAACCTAATGGATATAAGATCTCACAAGATACTAAGATAAATATAAGCCCAAGCTATTCGTATTTTGATGAGATAGCTCGTTGTAGTATTTATTATTCTTCTTCAGCTAGTTTTATATCTAATCGTCAAGCCATAATTTCAATTCCTGCTGTTACAGCGGACGGAGAGCGTTTGCTGTATATGGACGGAAAGAACTGCAATACCTATCAAAATCAAACAACAAATAATGGTGCTGTGTGGAAAAATAATTCTTGGGCAAGATATTATTATAACCTTGATGTATATAAAAACGGTAAAGCCACCACAGGCGGAGCTAAGGCTGTTGAGTGGAGCGCAAAGCTTTTTGCTGCAAATAATATAAAAGCATATATTAATAGCAAAAATATAGATTTTCCAACAGATGCAGAAATAGATTTGACAGGATATTCATTTTATCCAGTTGATACAAATGGTTGTAATATAAAATCAAATTCAACTATTACTTTTGAAAATAATGGCTTTAATCAGTCTGAAAGTGTATCAAGCGGTAATAGTGACAATTATGCCCGCACAACTGACGGCATGGATGGAACAAGCTTAAATAATGTACATAATCAACATTACATGATGCAGTGCGGACTTTTCAGGAATGAAAATGGAGCTGTTACCATAAGCGGCAAACTGACCTTTAAGGGAAATATCGGTAAGGTGAATGGTGATTCAGGTGCATTGGTTTGCGGCTCGGTTGCTGACGACACCAATACTTCAAAAAAATCTGTCAAAATTACCGGCAGTATCGTTCTTGATGATCTGTATGTGAATGACGGTGAAACAATAAGCGACTATGCCCCTTTGCTTATAAATAAGATAGGCAACATGACAGAGATCACTATACAAAATGTGTCACAGAAAAAACACAGTACGACCGCTGAACAATATTACAAAGGCGGACAGAATTATGCTGCAACAAGCCTTATAGGCAATGTAGGAAGCGAAAAGGGTCAAAATATATCTCTGACTTTCTCAAATATCAAGCTTGACGCAAGTAATAAAAATTCAATTTTCAAAAATGCTACTTTGCTTGAAAGCTTTCAGCACTCTGACGGCGCAGGCTCTTCTGCAATATACAACTATAAATGGGACGACGATTGGGGTACAGAAGAAAAGCATAATGTAACCTACGGAAAAGAAGTGTCTGACACCATAAAGAATCGTGTAGATGATGTGAGCAGGCAGAATAAATATCATGGCGATTGGAGTAGAGATGACAGGTATACTTCCCCTGATAAAAATAACGCAACAGAGGAATATAGCTTTGCTAATTACAAGCCATATGTTGCTAAAACTGCTGTTACAGGTCAGACCGACAAAACTTATGATGAGATAGACGTAAACCTTGAGCGACCATATCTTATAGAGGGCTGCGGAACATACTCTGACCCGTATATACTTGACGCTTCTACTCTTGCCGAGGTCGCACGAGTTATCAGTACAGCCGCACCTACAAATGGCTGGGAAGTAAACTATAATGCAAACGCTTCTGCCGATAGATCGACTGTTGATGCTGGTAGTGCTTTTTGCAAAGGCACCAAGCATGAAACCTATACTTATGATGGTGCAGGCAATTTTGTAAGCGGAACGAAAAAAGTTTCAAAAGATAACCTTATCAAATATCTTTGCGAGGCTTATTACAAGATAGATGATGATATAGTTCTTGGCAGTTCTTTTGCAGGTCTTGGCGGAACATCAAACAGTTACGTTTTCAGGGGCGTTATCGTTGGACAGAAGAAATCTGACGGAACATATCCAACTATAACCAATAACTCTGCAAGCCCGCTCATTAGGTTCAGCAGCGGAAGTGTTGTAAAAGATATCAATATAAAATATACCAAAGAAGTAACGCTTTCAAAAAACAATAAAAATAAATTAAATTACAGTACCGGAAAGACGGAGTATTACGGCGGTGTTATGGGCGTTGTGTTCGGTGGAGATAATATCATTGATAATGTCAAGGTAACAAATCCTAATATAACATTTGCAAATAACGATAACAACCAAAAACATCTCATTACTGCAGGCGGATATGTTGGTGCCATAGTTTACGGCGGCGTTATTTTCAGAAATATGGGCAACGTTGCCAAAGACAGTGCGCTTACGGTCAGCAATACTGAGGCAGTGGACGAAAACGCAGATACCAACCTCTTTATCAATCCATATATAGGCAGAGTTGTAAACGGCTTTGCTATCGAAGAGGGAACAAAGTTCGGTAAGTCAACTAACCTTGACAATGGCAGGAAAAATTATCTCATCACACAGTTTAAGAGTGAGCTAAGTGATGATGAGAAATTAAATGTTATTGCCGGCACGACAAATACCATTGAAGTGCCTAATGCACAAGCGTTGTTTATGCTGTCTATCATATCACAGTCCGGTATGGGATATACAGACCGTAAAAACAATACTTGCGGCTATGGTCATTATACTTTTACTCGAAATGCAGACTATTCAAAAGTTGGCTCAGCTGCATTGACTTCTGATGATAGAGATTACAAAACTGCGATCTCAGATTATCAAAGACTTGAAAAGGCTACAAGCAAGGAATATGAAAAGAAAAATTCTGTAATGCTAAAAAAATATACAAAGCCAAGTGAAAAAGGTCTTTATGAAGCAAAGTGGGTACACGAATTAAATAAGAACTTTACTGTTAAACTCACAGGAAATGGAACCTATGACCTCACCGACACCGGTTTTCGTGGTATAAATCAGTTGTTTGATGCAAAGGATAGTAACCTTGGCGACATTAAATGTGATTATACTTTATCTTTGACAGCTATCCAGGGAAATGATAAGACTATAAAGCTCGATACAGATATAAAAGCCTATGCTGTGAAAATAACGGATAACAAGAGCGGTAACACTATTGAGTTTGAAAATGTGGATAACTATAAATATCGCACCGCATTTGCCTCCGTAAAAGGAGTTGGGCTGATAAACTGTTCAACGTATGCTCTGACTGTAGATAGTCTTAAGCTTTCCGGCAAGATCAGCGTTAAGACATATAACAATGACGGAAAATCGTATGTTAATGAAGACCTTTCTACAGGTGGTATTGTTGGCGGAGTACAGGGTCAATGCAAGTTTAGCGGAATAACCTTGACCGATCTTGAAATTTACGGTGCATATACTGTGGGAGGACTTATAGGAAAGTCAACAAATAATATCAATATAAGTGGCGTTAAGTCTGAAAACAGCGGCATTTATGTTTATGGCGGATTTGAAACAGGCGGTCTTGTGGGAAATTCTCAGAAGGGCAGCGAATTTAATGTTAAGGATTCCAAGATGACTATTAATAAAGTTGAATTTGCTAATCTTGATAAAGGCACAGGTACTTGGTTTGGCGTAGGTGGAATCGTAGGCTCTGCAAATATCAAAACGACAATAAGCAATGTTCAGCTTACACCTTATAATACAGACAGCTTTATCGGCTCAAAAAAAGACAATAAACCCCTTGCTACTCTGACAATGAACGAGGGCGGTCTTATAGGATTGTCTAACGAAGTATGCACAATAGAAAACACAAGCGTCAGCGTCGATGTTTATGGAAGTAATGCCGGCGGATTCGTTGGAATAAACAAAAAACAGTTGTCTGTCAATGAGAACTGTTATTATGGCGGAACGTCTGACAAATCAGCCTGCGGCGTCTATGGTTATGCAAGTTCAGGCGGAATGGTCGGCAAACAGAATGCGGCTGTGACCATATCAAAGTCTGCTGTAAAAAATGCAGCGATAGGTATACCAACTGCTAAAAATGGTGATGCAGGTATCGGAGGTTATGTCGGCATAAAAGCTAATGGTGATCTGAAGATAACTGATTGTGAAGTCAATAATGTTACGCTGTCAGCAGAAGATAAGTCCAATGGTGCAGGTGCAGGCGGTGTGATCGGTCATAATGACGGCGGCAGCACTTATGCTTATGATATTCTCATAAATAAATTAAGTTATAACAAAGCCAATGAAAATGTGTCTGTTTCTAACTTGATAGGTTGGAACATGGATAAAAATCTATCGTCTAAATTTATTGGAGTATCGGTAAATAACACGGATTGTTTACCTGATATACAGTATGGTGATTCACAGATACCTGCCGGCTTCACCGCTGTTCACTCCGACTACAACGGTACTCAGGATAATACTCAAAATATCGGTGATGGAAGCGGCACGCACGTTGCTATCAATTCACCTTATGTCAATATAAACCCAAGCAAAACCGTTGGTGATAAAATTTTCACAGGCGATCTTGTTGGCGGAAATATGCAGACTATCATCAGTGACGCTGCTTCTTATACGAATGGCACAAAGACAAAATCCTATGGCATAAACAGTACCATAAAGACATATGCAGAGAATTTGGATAAATCAAAGCTTACATCATTTCGTCAGGCCTCTGAGCTTGATGTTCAGGAGCTGAATGATCTTCCTGTTCTGCTTATTGATGATAACTCATCGTTAAATATCACACAAATGCTCGCAAAGTATATCTCAGTTCTGACAAATTATGATGTTTTAGACAGCAGTTCAAATAAGCTGAAAACAACAGACCTTATGAATGTCAGCACAGCGACTTATGTGTATGATAACGGCAGTTTAAAAAAATCAGACAAAAGCACTCTTACATTTAACAGCAAGACAGGTTATTTCAAGGTCACAGACGGTCAGTATGACAATGACGGCACAAACAGATTTACTGTCATTACTCTCGATTATACCGACCCAACGGGAAGCGGCAAAACTGCTCTTAGACTTCATATTCCTGTTTTTGTAAGAAAGGTGCTTGATTTCAGCTTCCAATCTTATGTTATCTCAGGCACAGACTATAACCATTCTCACTATACGGATAAAACAAAGCTTGCTTTTGAGAGCTTTGACGCACCTGTTACTACTTATTTTAAGTATTCCTATTACAAATCCGCTAACGAATGGGAAAAAATGCTCAATAACGGTGATAGTCTGCTTTGGAGCTTTGATAAAAAGCTTTATCTTATTGGTGATAATGCCGCTGACAGTGGTGTGCTTACCGATGATACAAAGCTAACTCTTGTTGATGCAAATAACAATGACAAGACTTATCATTCTGCCGCAAGTGATGCTAAGTTTAATAAAACAACCGGTGAGCTTGACTTGATAAATATAAGTGGCTTTAAACCGGTTACAATGAATGATGTACTGTTAAGATATGCGTCGGTAACAGCTAAAGAATCATCTGACGGAACACTTGTTGAAGCGGATGAAGCTACAGCTACTGTAAAAACAAGCGACGGCAAGTATTATAGACCTGCTGGGGAGGCTGAAACAGGCACTTATAAGATAATTGTTTCAGCGAACAGTGATACACCGAAAAATGATAATGACGAAATGATAATAAGTGAAAGCTATTATCTCACTATCACCATTCCGGAAACGGGAAGCTCAAAAAAGGTCATCAAGAACTTTGTGAATTACTATAGTGGTAATACGTCAAGAAAGCTCAATGGCAATCTGCCTACACATCTTGTTGACAGCAATACCGGTACATATGTTATTGCAAATTTCTTTAAGCAGGAAGTAAGCGTTGATGCTCATGATCCGGAGGAGATAACAGCGTCAAATAACTTTATCCATGCCACAATGACTTCAAAGATAAGCATCGATCAGAGCCTTAGAGATACATTTAATGGCTATAAGAGTGACGATTTCAATATGTATCAGGCGTTTAAATTCTCTATGAAGAACTTTGATGAAAAAGACGCGGCAGCTAATGCAAGGATCATTGCAGGAACTTCGGTGAATGTTGATTACAGCATTTTAGACAGTTCAGACACAGAGTTATCAAACGCAAAAATAAGCAAGACGGAAACGCTTTCAGAAGCTAAAGACAGCTATATGCTGATGTATCCCGATTCGGTCTACGATTATATCAATAGTGACACAAATGGCTCTATAACTGTCAAGGCTGATATCAGCTTAACTTACGGTACTGCGGGGATCATAGATCAGTTCCCTGAGCGTAAGGACGGGGATACAAAAACCGGTATAGGAGTAAATGCGGCGTCTTATGTTGCATATAGCCAGAACAATATTGAGAACAGCTCTATCTCTAAAAGTGGAGATATGCCTGCCAGACACTACTATAGAAAGGCAATGACGGTGGCACAGCTAAACTATAACGTTGCAGAGTCAACGGTTCTTGAGTCGAAGGATTCACCATTTTCACAGCTTGGTATCAATGCCAAAGATATGACTACAGAAGAAATGGCAATAACAGCAAATGCTATCTATGATCTGTCTGCTTTGAGTCGGTCAACAAAGGACAGCGGCAAAAAAATACAGTATACCTTGAAGCTTTATGTTAAGGACAATAGCGGCGATTATAAGCAGACAAACGATATTAGCAAATATCTCAGTAGCTTTACTTTGGAAAACGCCACATCAAGCAGCGGTCTGAATGGCAAGGAGTGCGTTTTTACCACTGATTATAATGGCGAAGAACAAAACACAGCCGTTACGAAATTTACAGTAAAAACAGGCAAGGCTTTTGAGGAGCAGGGACTTACCTATGCAAACTACAGGGTCGAGCTTACAGCGGTGCTGCTTGATGAAAAGAACGAGAAAGTAAATGGAACTACCGCAAGCGACTATGTTGTTTACACAAACGCAAAAATAGAAACAGGCTTTATAAATTCATAATAAGCAGGCATTTTCAGGAGAAAATTATGACAAAAAGCATTTTTGGAAAATTCAGAAAATTAGAAAAAAAGAAGAAGCTCCAGCTAGTCATAGCAGTATCTCTCTCGGTGGTACTGCTTGTGGCACTGCCTGTTTATGCGTGGTTTACTCACAAACGTTCTATTGCTCTTACAACAAAAATAAATGCCCCTACTCAGCTTTATATCACCGCAGGAAACAAAGAATCTGTGGCAAATCTTGAAATGGCAGATATAGACGTTGAGGACGGCAATTATAAAGACTTTGTTTTCGGCATAGGCGGGGCAGACGTGCAACAATATCAAATACAGCTTGCACATACAACGAATATCCCTTTTGAGTATGAGATATACCGTGCAAAAGACGTGCCGGAAGCTGATAAAAATAATGATACTGTAGTTTATGTATCTGATGAAGAGAATAAAACGTTTTATTACAATATAGACGGCAATAAGATCTCGGGACATTATCTCAATCAGCAAGGCTCGGAGATACTTGCTGACAGCACGCTTCATGAAAAGTCTTATGACAGCTACGGCAATGTTCAGAAAAATGCCGAAGCGCTTTATTGGCAGTCGGACGCACTTGCAGTAACTGACAACAAAGACCCGTTTTGCGATTATTTTATAATCAGAGTAAAATGGAATGAAAATGTCCAAAACAATAAAGAAACTGATATGGTCTACCTTACAGTTCAAAGAAAGTAATATATCACCAGACAGAAAGGAGGGCGGCTGCTATGAAAGACCAATTTATAAAAAAGCTTAAAAGATCGTGGCTAGCAATATGGATAGCTTTTGCGGCAGCCGCACTCAGCACTGTTGGCGTTTTGGCGGCTTATACCAGCGTTTCAAGTGTAAAGCGAGTTGTATCCACGCAAAAGGGAGCAGGCATGCTGTTTTCATCTAATTATCTTACAACAGATGAAAATGATCTTCCAAGGACGATAACTTTTAGCAGTATGGAAAACTCGCCTTGTGTGACAGTCAATGTGTGCAACTATCCGCAAACAATGATAAAGCACAATGATAAGGATATCACATACACCATTACAGTTGAGCTTGTGGACAGCAGCGGAAATGCTGTTACCGGAGAAGAAGCTGCTAAATACTCGGTTGAATATGGCGGTGAAAATAAGACTTTTGAAAATAATTCAAAAATTGTATTTTCTTCACTTGTGCTTAAATCAGATGATTTCAACAAGCATGAATTTGTGCTGAACTTTGATAAGTCACAGCTCACAAAGTCTGATATATACATGAAAGTGACAGCCGCACCTACAGATCAGGCAGAGTTGAAAACGCTCTCCGCAAAGCTTGGCGTTATCTATATAAATGATAACACATCGGCAACATGGACAGGCACATTCATTGACAATGCTACCTCGCCTAAAGATCTTGACGGCTTCAACTACCGCCTGTCAGGCAGTGGCGAGGGTACTGTCACCCTGACATGGAACACAAAATATGTTGATATCAGCACATGGTTTAAAAACACTTACAGCCTGAATGTTTCCACAGATGTAAATACAAAAATTGCCACAGCAACTTTGAAAGTGAATTCTGCCGAGAAAAATCAATATGACATTCAGTTCTATCGAACGAACGGCATAAACGGTGCGGAGCAGTGGTCTGACGGTAATCATACCGATATTACGGTGAATGGTACGGGATTTGTTTCAATGAGTTTCACTCAAAGCACAGCGAAAGAAAATTAGAATATGTACAAAAAAACGGACTGCAAGCAAAATGCAGTCCGTTTTCTTTTGTAGGGGCGAACAGTGTTCGCCCGTTATTATATCCGTGTAATGTTCAGTACGAAAGCTTAGAGTGCAGACTTCAAAGCCTCAGCAAGCTGAGCAGGACATGATGTGCCGCGTCCGTTGCAGTCGATACCCTCAAGTCTGTCGATAACGTCTTGAACCTTCATGCCCTCAACAAGCTTTGATACACCCTGTGTGTTGCCGTTACAGCCACCTGTGAAATGCACTTTCTTTACGATACCGTCCTCGACCTCGATATCTATTTTTCTTGAACATACTCCCTTTGGAGTGTAGCTGATCGTTGCCATTTGAAAAACCTCCTAAATTCTTGCTACGCCTGTTTCTCTTGCAGCCTTTGCCACAGCCTCAGCCACGGCGACCGGTACTGACCTGTCAAAAGAGTTCGGCAGAATAAATTCCGCATTGAGCTTGTCCTCAGGCACACAGCCTGCGATAGCCTTTGCCGCAGCCATTTTCATTTCCTCGTTGATGTCAGAAGCCCTTACTGCAAGCGCACCCTTGAAAATTCCTGGGAAAGCGATAACGTTGTTTATTTGGTTAGGGAAGTCTGAACGTCCTGTGCCAACGATAAACGCACCTGCCGCCTTTGCTTCGTCAGGCATTATCTCAGGAGTCGGGTTAGCCATTGCGAAAAGTATAGGCTTATCATTCATGGATCTGACCATTTCAGCGGTCACAAGCTTTGGCTTGGAAACGCCTACGAAAGCGTCTGCACCTTTGAGTGCGTCAGCAAGAGAGCCGTGAAGCTTGTTCTTGTTTGTGACCTTAGCCATTTCAGCATGAGCCTCGTTAAGATAATTGTCGCCCTCGCAGATTATGCCCTCACGGTCTACCATGATAAGGTTGCCGATACCAAGAGAAAGCAAAAGCTTTCCTATAGCACAGCCAGCCGCACCTGCGCCGTTTATAACAAGCGTGATATCCTCTATCTTCTTGTTTGCTACCTTGCAGGCGTTCATAAGTGCCGCACCGACAACGATAGCAGTTCCGTGCTGATCGTCATGGAAAACGGGGATATCAACTTTCTCTTTAAGCTTTGCTTCTATCTCAAAGCACCTTGGAGCGGCGATATCTTCAAGATTTATTCCGCCGAAGCTGTCTGATATCATAGCGATAGTGTTTACTATTTCGTCAACGTCATTGGACTTTATGCAAAGTGGAAAAGCGTCAACGTCTGCGAACTCCTTGAAAAGTGCGCATTTTCCCTCCATAACAGGCATACCTGCCAGACCGCCAATATTGCCAAGACCAAGCACAGCAGAGCCGTCTGTTATAACAGCCACAAGATTTGCACGTCTTGTAAGCTCATATGAAAGGTCGGGATCTTTCTGTATCTCAAGGCAAGGCTGAGCAACGCCCGGAGTATATGCGAGAGTAAGGTCTTTGGCATTGTTTACCTTTGCTCTCGAGCAGACCTCTATCTTGCCTTTCCATTCTCTGTGTTTCTGTAGGGATTCTTCCATTACGTTCATTTTATACAGTCCTCTCTATTACAGCCAAACTAGGCTTTGTTACGCATTAAAGGAACATTACCGCATGATAATGTCCCTTTATTATACCATATTATTTCTCTGTTTTCACAGCCGCTTTGTTAGCTTTTTGTGAATTTATATGAATGAGCCTTAACAGCTTATCAAGATTTTCCTTGTCTGTGGTCATGCTTCCGATATGCGTCATAGTTTCATTGTACAGACCGTGGAAGTCAGAGCCGCCTGTTACTATCAGGTCATGCTCCTTTGCGATGTCTGCAAGCTTCTGCTGTTGAGTTGGAGTAGCAGAGTGATGATATGCTTCAATTCCGTCAAGCTTGCCTGCCTCGATAAGTTCAAGAAGCAGTTCGGTGTTGTTGAACATAACAGGGTGTGCCATAACAGCTATGCCCTTTGCGGAATGTATAAGGTCAAGCACAAAGTTTACGTCAGGATATTCACGGGTCACAAGACATTCACCGTTTGGATATGCAAAAAGCTTGTCGTTCACAGAGCCGTAAAGCTCAGTGGCATAGCCGTAATTTACCAATGCCCTCATGATATGCTGTTTGAAAATGCTTTTAGAGCTTTTTGTGTAGCGCAGTACGGCGTCGGCAGGGATAGGATACCTCGCCGTCACCTTTTCTATCATTTCCTTTGCGCAGTCTTTTCTTATCTGGCATGACTTCAGGCAAAGACCCTCGAGCCTGTCCGGCTTTTGCGGTGCATAGCACAGAATGTGTACTTTTGAATTGCGCTTCTTGTCCCATGCTGAAAGCTCTACAGCAGGAATGACCTTGACCCCATAACGTTCACCAAGTATTTGCGCTCTGCTTGATGATGAAAGAGTGTCATGGTCTGTTATCGCAAGAAAGTCAAGTCCCATTCTTTTTGCCTGAACAATGACCTCTTCTATACCAAGCGAGCCGTCAGACAGCGTTGTGTGACAATGCAGATCTCCTGTCATACCTTTGTTCCTCCAAATCTATAAAATATATCTGTCATTTTCTGTATATATAGTACAGCCGTTAAATTTGACTAAATAATTATAACATATTTTATATACATTTGCAAGCGCTTTTGAACAATTTACACAAAATTTGCACGAAAATTATATTATTTTGTCGTATATGACAAATCTACAGTGTCGAAATAGTGCGATTTAACGAAATATCAGAGCTTATATCCGAAGAATTTTTCGCAAAACCATACGTCTTTTACCTGAAAACTCCTGCCGTTCAGATATTCAAGTATACCTGCGTCAGTGGTGAATTTAAAGGTGAGCTTGTACGAATAAAGTGCCTGCGTTTTCACATTGTATGCACGGTTGACTTTATTTATTCCGTATTTGCCGTCACCGAGAAGTGGATAGCCAATGTGAGCAAGGTGCGCCCTTATCTGATGCGTTCTGCCTGTGATGAGGTCAACTTCGAGAAGAGCAAGGTCGTCAGTCTTGTTTTCCGCAAGCACACGATACGATGTTATCATAGTGCGGCTGCCCTGAAACTTTTTGTCAGATACCCTGACAGTTTTTGTGGTTTCATCTTTCTGATGATAAGCCGTGAGCCGAGCGGACTTTTCCTTTGGTATGCCAACGGTCACGCAAAGATAAAGCTTTTCAAGCTCTCTGTCTTTTACCTTTTGATTAAGCACACGCAAACTTTCAGCATTTTTCGCACATATTACGATGCCCCCTGTGTTGCGGTCGATCCTGTTGCAAAGGGCAGGAGCAAAAGACAGCTCCTCCTCAGGACGATATTCACCCTTTTCATAAAGATAGTGCTGTATCCTGTTTATAAGCGTGTCCGCCGAGCCGCTTTCGTCCTCATGTACCACAAGTCCGCACTTTTTGTCGCAAAGGATAATATTCTCGTCCTCGTAAATAATATTCAAAGACGTTGGCGCACTGAGAAAAGCAGGTCTGTCAGCAACTTCGCCCTCGAAAAATTCGTCATTGATGTAAAGCTGCATAACGTCACCGCAAGCAAGCCGTGTGGATATCTCACAGCGTTTGCCGTTGACCTTGATACGCTTTAGGCGCAGATATTTGTACAGCAGATTTTTAGGCAGCTTCGGCACAGCCTTTGTGAGAAACTTGTCAACACGCTGACCTGCATCATTCTGATTTATGGTAAATTCTCTCATGTTATACCTCAGAGCTTCACACGAGCGGAGAATCCCCCGTCAATAAGCTCGTCAAGACCCGTGCTGTCAGCACCGCTTTCACGGAGAAGCAGAAGAATTTCTGACATATCGCAGGCCTTGCCTTTACGGCGGGATATCTCCTCTTCACATTTGATAGCATATTGTAAAGGCTTTTTGTCAGCAGGGAAGTTTACATCTGAGCCTTGAGCGATGAGCCATTTGATGAAATCAACACTTCGCTTGTCAGGCTTGAGAACGCCATCCTGCTCCACGAGGTCTGCACTTTCGATCGCAGTGAGCAGGAAAGTAAGCCCGTTGCTGTCAGTGTCGTTGTAGTCCACATCATCAGAGATGAATAAGAATTTAAGCTCTTCCAGTTCACGCTTTGAGAGGGTGTAGTTGTATTCGTCATATGATCTATTCATGTTACGTCCTCCTGAAATTATTACTATAGTGATATTATAACCTAAAGTGTGGGAGAATGCAAGGGGGGAGCGGTATTAAGTGAGGAGTGAGGAGTGAGGAGTGAGGAATGAGCAAAGCTGACCAAAGTTGTGCC
>NZ_QTVE01000009.1:0-128441 GCF_003460465.1 Ruminococcus sp. AF37-20
GAACACCGTTCGCCCGTGCTCAGGATTTGCTGTAAATTCAGAATTGTGGGGGAGAATTTTTTGCTGCCGAACCTTGTTGTTACCGTGGGTTTGTTTCTTCGACGGGCGAACGGTGTTCGCCCCTACACATACATCGAGCTGATACCGCAGGTTGAGTAACAATACCAGTCCGAAAAATCGTACATATACGCAAATTCAAAAAATATTGATAAAAAAGCCTTTACAATTAAAAATAAATGTAATATAATAAGTAAAACAACTGTTCGATTGAGGAGGCATTTATGGATAAGTTTCAGCTTGTTTCAGATTATAAGCTTTCAGGTGATCAGCCCGAAGCAGTGGACGCTTTAGTAAAGGGTATCGAAAGCGGCATGAGAGAGCAGACCCTTATGGGCGTTACAGGTTCCGGCAAGACCTTTACTATGGCAAACGTTATTGCTAGGATAAACCGTCCAACGCTCGTGCTTGCCCATAATAAGATACTTGCCGCTCAGCTTTGCTCTGAGTTCAAGGAGTTTTTTCCGAACAATGCCGTGGAATATTTCGTGTCCTACTATGACTATTATCAGCCTGAAGCCTATGTGCCTAGCAAGGACGTTTATATCGAAAAGGACAGCTCCGTTAATGACGAGATAGATAAGCTCAGACATTCCGCTACCTCCGCTATCGCCGAACGCCGTGACGTTATCATCGTCGCCAGCGTTTCTTGTATCTACTCCCTTGGTGACCCTGAGGAGTATAAGTCCATGGTCGTGTCTATACGCCGTGGTATGGAGAAATCCCGTGACAGGCTTATCGCTGACCTTGTGGGTATCCAGTATGAGCGAAACGATATAAATTTCGTGAGAAACAAGTTTCGTGTCAGGGGAGATGTGGTGGAGATATTCCCTGCAAATTCTACAGACACTGCCATAAGAGTGGAGTTCTTCGGAGATGAGATAGACCGTATTACTGAAATAAACGTGGTGACCGGTGAGGTGCTTTGCTCCCTTGCCCATGCCGCTATTTTCCCTGCGTCACATTATATCGTCAGCCGTGATAAAATGCACGACGCTATCGAAGAGATCAAGCAGGAGCTTGACGAGCGTATCAAGTATTTCAAAGACAACGATATGCTTATCGAAGCTCAGCGTATCGCACAGCGCACCAACTATGATATTGAAATGTTGGAGGAGATAGGCTTTTGCAGCGGTATCGAGAACTATTCCCGTGTGCTTGCAAGACGTCCCGCAGGCTCTACGCCGTTCACTCTCCTTGACTTTTTGCCTGAGGATTTTGTGCTTTTCGTGGACGAATCACACGTTTCTCTGCCGCAGGTAAGAGGTATGTATGCAGGCGACAGGGCAAGAAAGCAGACTTTGGTTGACTATGGCTTCCGCCTGCCCTCAGCAATGGATAACAGACCGCTGACCTTTGATGAGTTTTATTCTCATATTAATCAGGCGGTGTTCGTGTCAGCTACCCCGGGACCTATCGAGCAGGAAAAGTCACAGCAGATAGTGGAGCAGGTCATAAGACCAACAGGTCTGCTTGACCCTGAGATAATCGTCAAGCCGACTGAGGGTCAGATAGAGGATCTGCTCAGCGAGATAAATATGCGCACAGCTAAAAATCAGCGTGTGCTTGTTACTACTCTTACTAAGAAAATGGCTGAGGACCTCACAAACTATCTCAAAAGCTTTGACGTAAAGGTGAGATATATGCACCACGATATAGACACTATCGAGCGTATGGAGATAATCCGTGACCTGCGTCTGGGCGAGTTCGATGTGCTTGTTGGCATCAACCTGCTGAGAGAGGGTCTTGACCTGCCTGAGGTAACTCTCGTGGCAATACTTGACGCTGATAAGGAGGGCTTCCTGCGTTCTGAAAGCGCACTTATACAGACCATAGGCAGAGCCGCACGAAACGCCGAGGGCAAGGTAATAATGTATGCCGACACGGTGACACGTTCAATGGAAAAGGCTATCACCGAAACGGAGCGACGTCGTGCAATACAAATGAAGTTCAACGAAGAACACGGCATAGTTCCGAAAACTATAGTCAAGGATATAAGAGATGTAATAGAAATATCCACCAAGGAAGAGGTGGAATACGAAGCAAGGCAGAAAACAAAGCTTTCAAAGCAGGAAACTGCAAAGCTCATAGAAAAGCTCACCAAGGAAATGAAAGAGGCGGCAAAGCTGCTTGAATTTGAGCACGCCGCATTTTTGCGTGATAAAATTGCGGAGTTAAAGGGTGAGAAGAAGTAGCTGAATGAGGAATGAGGAATTAGGAATGAGGAATTTGCGAATAAAAAAGAAAAAGGAGAGTAAAGAATACCAATGCCAATTAACGAGATAGTTATAAAAGGTGCAAGAGAGCATAATCTCAAAAATGTTGATGTTACCATACCGAGAGATAAGCTTGTTGTTATGACAGGTCTTTCGGGTTCGGGAAAATCTTCTCTTGCATTCGATACCATATACGCTGACGGACAAAGACGTTATGTTGAGTCGCTGTCATCTTATGCGAGAATGTTTTTGGGTCAAATGGATAAGCCTGATGTTGACAGCATCGAGGGGCTTTCCCCTGCTATATCCATAGACCAGAAAACTACTTCCAAAAACCCACGTTCAACTGTTGGAACAGTTACCGAGATATACGACTATCTCAGACTTCTCTATGCCCGTATAGGCGTTCCGCATTGCCCTGTCTGCGGAAGAGAGATACGTCAGCAGACTGTTGACCAGATAGTGGATAAGATAATGGAGCTTGAAGAAGGCACTAAGATTCAGCTTTTAGCTCCTATCGTCAGAGGACGTAAGGGCGAGCATACAAAAGAGCTTGAACGTGCCAGAAAGTCGGGCTATGTGAGAGTGCGTATAGACGGCATAACCTATGACCTTTCGGAAGAAATAAAGATAGAGAAAAACAAGAAGCACACTATCGAGATAGTCGTTGACCGACTTGTTATCAAAGAGGGCATAAAGTCCCGTCTTACCGACAGTATCGAAACTGTTTCTTCGCTTACAGGGGGACTTGTGGGCGTTGACGTTATCGGCGGAGAGGAAATGCTTTTCTCTCAGAATTATGCCTGCCCTGAGCATGGCGTATCTATCGACGAGCTGACACCAAGAATGTTCTCTTTCAACAATCCGTTCGGTGCTTGCGAAAAGTGTACAGGTCTTGGTGTGTTCAAGAAGATAGACCCTGAGCTTATTATCCCTAATAAAGACCTTTCCATAAGACAGGGCGCGATAAAAGCCAGTGGCTGGAACAGCCTTGAAGAAGGCTCTATCGCAATGATGTATTTCAATGCGATCTCTGAAACCTACGGCATATCCCTTGACGAGCCTGTTAAAAACCTCGACAAAGACGCTATAGACGTTTTTCTGTACGGCACGCAGGGTCAGAAGCTTCATCTGAAGCGTGGCAACAAGTTCTATAAGGCTGACTATCAGGCTGAGTTTGAGGGCGTTATACCGAACCTTGAAAGACGTTACAAGGAGTCCAACAGCGATTGGGCAAAGGCTGATATAGAAGCTTATATGAGCGATGAAAAGTGTCCTGCCTGCCATGGCGAAAGGCTTAAAAAAGAAAGCCTGAGCGTTACAGTTGGCGGAATAAATATCGCAGAGCTTTGTCACAAGTCGGTTGCAAAGGCACTGGAGTTTTTTGAAAACCTTGAGATAAGCGACCGTGACAAGCTTATCGGCGAGCAGATAATAAAAGAGATAAGGTCACGCCTTGGCTTTCTCAAAAGCGTTGGACTTGAATATCTCACCCTGTCACGTTCCGCAGGCACTCTCTCAGGCGGTGAGAGCCAGCGTATAAGGCTTGCAACGCAGATAGGCTCGTCACTTGTGGGCGTGCTGTATATACTTGACGAGCCGTCTATCGGTCTGCACCAGCGTGACAATGACAAGCTTATCGCCACACTGAAAAGACTTCGTGACCTTGGCAATACCCTCATAGTGGTAGAGCATGACGAGGACACCATGCGTGCGGCAGATTTCGTGGTTGACGTTGGACCGGGAGCAGGCATTCACGGGGGCGAGATAGTGTGTGCAGGAACTGTTGACGATATAATGAAGTGCAAGCGTTCTATCACAGGACAGTATCTCAGCGGTGAGAAGAAGATACCTGTTCCCGAAACACGCAGAAAGGGAAACGGCAAGTATCTGAAAGTTATCGGTGCGACACAGAACAATCTGAAAAACATAGATGTTGAGATACCTCTCGGCACTTTCACTTGCGTAACAGGTGTGTCAGGCTCAGGCAAATCATCACTTGTGAACGAGATAATCTATAAGGAGCTTGCGGGCAGGCTCAATCGTGCTAAGATACGCTCTGGAGCATTCAAGGAAATGCAGGGGATAGAGCATCTCGATAAGGTGATAGATATCGACCAGTCGCCAATAGGCAGAACGCCAAGGTCTAATCCTGCCACCTATACGGGAGTGTTCACGGATATCAGAGAGCTTTTCGCTCAGACCGCTGACGCAAAAATGAAGGGCTACGGCGCAGGACGTTTCTCATTCAACGTCAAAGGCGGAAGATGTGAAGCCTGCGAGGGCGACGGTATAATTAAAATAGAAATGCACTTTTTGCCTGACGTGTATGTGCCGTGCGAAGTCTGCGGTGGTATGAGATATAACCGTGAAACGCTGGAAGTCAGATACAAGGGCAAGAACATCTATGACGTGCTTGAAATGACAGTGGAAGAGGGCGTTGAGTTTTTCAGCGCTATCCCTAAAATAAGCCGTAAGCTTGAAACACTGTATGAAGTTGGTCTTGGCTATGTGAAGATAGGGCAGGCGGCTACAACCCTTTCAGGCGGTGAAGCACAAAGAGTTAAGCTTGCAACAGAGCTTTCAAAAAGAGCCACAGGCAGAACTATATATATCCTAGACGAGCCGACTACAGGACTTCACACGGCGGACGTGCATAAGCTTATAGAGGTCTTGCAGAAGCTTGCTGACGGCGGAAATACGGTGCTTGTTATCGAGCATAATCTTGATGTAATAAAGACCGCAGACCATATCATAGACTTAGGCCCTGAGGGCGGTGACGGCGGCGGAACTATCGTCTGCACGGGAACTCCTGAGGAAATTGCGGCTTGCGACAGGTCTTATACGGGACAGTATTTGAGGAAGATGCTGTAGGCAAGTTTAAGTGAGGAGTGAGGAGTGAGGAGTGAGGAATTGGCATAGCTGACCCTTGTGGCTCTTCAGTACGAGGTAAATGTATGCACTTTGTTTGTTCTGCTATATGGTGCAGAGGGGTGCGGAAATGAAACTACCAAACTAAATAATAATCAAAGCGGTGTCGAGAAATAAAACTCGCACCGCTTTTTCTATAACTCAAACAAAGCACCAGCAAAGAGCGTAGCGATTTTGCGGCAGTAGAACCTTTCCCGAATAATCTGTAGGGGCGAACAGCGTTCGCCCGTTCTCAGAACTTGTACAAATTCAGAACTGTAGGGGAGTTTTTTACGTTTGCCAAACAGCGTAATAATCAGGGTTTATTTCTTCGACGGGCGAACAGTGTTCGCCCCTACACATTATTTTAGCAAATACCGAATATAAATATTTCGGTGATGAACTTGTTTAAGCTAAAAATCAAAAATACGACTTATGGAATTTCATTCAGCTTTTTCTTTGTTATAGCCCTCGTGACGATATGCTCTGCGACCCAAACGGAAAAATTGCTCATGACCCTTGTGAGCTGCGCACTCCACGAACTGGGTCACCTCGTACTCATGACCGCTTTCGGAAGCTCGCCGCAAGAAATTGTTGTCTATGGCGGCGGTATCCGCATTACTCCTGATAATAAACAGCTGTCTAAATACCACGAGCTTGCTGTGCTTTTCGGTGGTGCAGCAGTAAATTTTGCTCTCTGCCTGCTGTCATATATGGCGAATGGTGGTGGCTTTTTCTGTCAGGTAAACTTTCTGCTTGGTGTGTTAAACCTACTGCCATTTCGCTATTTTGACGGCGGCAGGATACTCGCCCTGCTGGCGGACGGCAAGGTCTGCGAGTTTTTCAGAGCGGTGTTTATTCTCCTCTCAGCGGCGGCAATGGTTTATATGATTCTCCACGGCACTGTGAGCGTTTCTTTCGCCGCAACTTTCTGTTTTATCGTCCTCTCTGAAGTCATATATTAACACTTTGCTTATTGCTTTTGTAATAAATATTTGGTATAATAATATGAAATGCTTATGTATCTGTAGGGGAGAACAGTGTTCGCCCGTTTCACCTCACTTTGTGTATTGCTCTCGCTTTACTGGGTGCGGTGAGATAGTACAGACATTCAATATCGGAGGATAAAACTTTGGAAGAATTAAAAAAGAAAATAGAAAAGCTGCTGCTTAAAGTGCAACGTCCGTCAAGGTATATCGGCGGCGAGGTGGGCAGCGTTGTAAAGGATAAGGATAAGGTGGACGTGCGGTTCGCTTTCTGTTTTCCTGATACCTATGAGGTGGGTATGTCGCATCTTGGCATGAAGATACTGTATGGTCTGAAAAATGCCCGTGAAAATTGGTGGTGCGAGCGTGTTTTTATGCCTGAGGAGGACTATAACAAGCTCATGCGTGAGAATGATATCCCCCTTTACGCACTGGAGAGCCTTGACCCTATAAAGGATTTCGACTTCATCGGCTTTACGCTCATGTATGAGCTTTCTTATAATAATGTGCTTGAAATGCTCGACCTTGCAGGCGTGCCGGTGCTTGCAAAGGACAGAACTGAGCTTACACCACTTGTTATCGCAGGCGGTCCGTGTGCCTGCAATCCTGAGCCTATGGCTGACTTTTTCGACCTGTTCATTCTTGGCGAGGGTGAGGAAGTCAACGTGGAGCTTCTTGAACTTTACGAGAGAATGAAGCCTTTGAAGCCTACTAAGCAGGAGTTTCTAAGAGAAGCCGCAAAGCTGGAGGGCGTTTATGTTCCGTCTTTCTATGATGTGGATTACAATGAGGACGGTACTGTGAAGTCTATCACGCCAAACGTTCCTGAGGCACCTGCCAGGGTCAAAAAGCGTGTTATCAAGGATTTTGATAAGGTATATTACCCAGAGGGCTTTGTTGTGCCGTTCACTCAGATAGTCCATGACAGAGCGGTGGTTGAGGTACTGAGAGGGTGCATAAGAGGCTGTCGATTCTGTCAGGCAGGCTTTATTTACCGACCTTTCAGAGAGAAAAGCATCGACACCATAAAGAACGAAACAAAGTCTCTTTGTGAGCAGACAGGCTATGAGGAAGTGTCTTTGTCGTCTTTGTCTACGAGCGACTATACTGAGATAAACAAGCTTTTGGAAAATCTTGTGGAATACACCGACGGAGAGCAGATAAACCTTTCACTGCCTTCGCTGCGAATAGACAATTTCAGCGAAGAACTTTTGGAGAAAATAAAGTCCGTAAGAAAAAGCGGTCTGACCTTTGCTCCGGAAGCCGGCACACAACGACTTCGTGACGTAATAAACAAGAACATCACCGAGGACGAGATAATGCGTACCTGCCGCACTGCCTTTGAGGGCGGATACAGCACTGTAAAGCTTTATTTCATGCTTGGTCTGCCTGAGGAAACCCTCGAGGACGTTGAGGGTATCGCAAAGCTTGCACAGAAAGTCCTTGACCTTTATTACGAAACACCAAAAGAAAAGCGTGGAAAGAGCGTGCAAATATCAGTTTCTACTGCAACATTTGTACCAAAGCCTTTTACTCCGTTCGAGTTCGAGCCGCAGGCAACTCCCGAGGAGATAAAAGAGAAACAGGAACACCTTTTCAAGAGCCTTACAAGCCGTAAGATACGCCTTAGCACTCACCAATCTTATACATCTATATTGGAAGCGGTTCTTGCAAGGGGCGACAGACGTCTTGGCAAGGCAATATACACCGCATGGAAAAAGGGTTGCTATCTTGACGGCTGGGACGAGCATTTCAAGGCTGACAAGTGGCAGGAAGCATTTGAGGAGTGCGGGCTTGATACAAGCTTCTATGCTCACCGCAGACGTTCTTATGACGAGATAGCGCCGTGGTCGCACCTTGATTATCTTGTGAGCCACGAGTTTTTCGTTCGTGAGAACAAGAAAGCACATCAGGCAGTGACTACACGAAACTGCAAAGAGGGCTGTTCAGGCTGTGGCATAAAATGCGAATACGGAGGTGTTTACTGTGGCAAACGCTGAGCCGAAGAATGTAAATCTCCGCTTGGAGAGATTTGAATACAGAGCGGTATTTTCAAAAACAGGCAGAGCGAAATACATTTCTCATCTTGACCTTATGAGAGCCTTTCAGCGAGTGTTCAAAAGGGCGCACCTGCCCATATGGCATACTCAGGGCTTCAACCCCCATGTGTATATAATGTTCCCGCTTGCATTGCCCCTTGGCACTGACAGCAGGGTAGAGATAATGGACTTTGCTCTCACTGAGGATATTCCATACAGCGAGGTTTTGGAGCGAATGAACGCACAAACGCCTGTCGGTCTGGAGATAGTGAGCGTTTCAAAGCCTGAGCATAAGCATACCGATATTACTGCGGCGGAGTATGTGGCAAGGCTGAAAACAGACAAGAGCGTACATGAAGTGGCGGAGCTTTTCGGCAAGTTCATAGCACTTGACAAGATAGAGATAGAAAAGCGAACCAAGAAAAAGACCGTCAATTTAGTGGATATAAAGCCGCATATCACAGTGCTTGACAGCAAAGAGCTTGACGATAGCTTTGAGGTGACTTTAAAGCTGCCTTGCGGAAGTTCTTTCAATCTTAATGTGAACGTAGTCATAGACACGTTCTGTGAGCGTTATGGTATAGAAATATCGGAAATTTATACAGAACGTACAAAAATACTCATGGCAAACGGCGAAAATTTTATATAAATATCCTTGCAAAAGGTTTTGAGATGTGGTATAATATTAAAGCATTTGAATTACCGTCGGTTCTTCCGACGAGAGTTAATGCCACGCCTTTGAACGAAAGGCACGACATTAAAGCGGGCAGTCCTCTGGCTTTGCAGCGATAGCTGCCATAAAGCGAATGAATGTCTGAAAATATTAAGGAGGAATTTAAAGTGGACGCTTTAAAGCAGATTTCTAATTCAAGCCTTAAATCCGAGGCACCTGTTATCAATGTTGGTGATACAGTAAAGGTACACGTAAGAATTACAGAGGGTGACAAGTCCAGAATCCAGGTATTCGAGGGCACAGTTATCGCTAAGAAGCACGGTGGAATCCACGAGACATTCACAGTCCGCAGAGTAGCTCACGGCTGTGGAATCGAGAGAGTTTTCCCTGTTCATTCACCTGCAGTTGAAAAGGTAGAGGTTGTACGCAGCGGTAAGGTTCGCCGTGCTAAGCTCTATTATCTCCGTGACAGAGTTGGTAAGGCAGCTAAGGTCAAGGAAGCTATCAGATAATTCTTTCTATAAAAACGAGTCGGCTTTGGTCGGCTCTTTTTTTATCCCTTGCCGCTTTGGCTATGGAGAATTCCTATTGTCAAATTGCACAAAATATCAGCACTTGATTTGTGCAAACAAATGATTTATATTTTAATTTGGCAACATTTCTGCAATTGTTGCATTTTTTATGCAACAAAAAAGGTCTTTTTCGGGATAAGTAGAGGGGGATAATTGCCCCCGATCCACAGAGAAAGGACGATAAAAATGGCAAAGAATTTTCACACAGACAACAAAGCGTTCATGCTTTACAAAGACTGGGAGGACATTTTTCAGGCGCTTGACAGCAGCGAAGAGATAGGCGAGCTTGTCATGGCGCTGTTTGCCTATGCAAAGAGGGGAGAATCACCAAAGCTGTCAGGGGGAGCAAAGATAGCGTTTCTTATGATGAGGGCAGCTATCGAGCGTGACGGCATTGCATGGGAAGAGATGTGCGCTCAAAGGAGCGAGTGCGGTAAAAAGGGCGGCAGACCTAAAAAGTCTGATGAGTCAGGGAATACTGATGAAAAAGCTGAGCAGACAGCTGCATCAGCAGATAATGCAGAAGAAAAACCTCAGGGTATAAATGATACCGCAGAAAAACCAAAAGCTTTTTCACAAACCAAAAGGTTTTCAGAAAAAGCAAAAAAAGCTGATAAAGATATAGATAAAGATAAAGACAAAGATACAGATATAGATATAGACAAAGATACAGATATAGATATAGATAAAGCTATAGATAAAGACAGAGAGAAAGACGCAGTGGCAGAGAAGTCTGTCGTCATGTCTTTCGGCACACATAAAAATGTAATGCTCACATCAGAGCAGTATAACGAGCTTGAAAGCAGGTGTCGGTCTGTCGGTCTGTCTTTAGAGAGCTATATATCTAAATTATCTCAATGGCTGTTTTCCAAGGGAAAGCACTGTACAGACCCATACCGCATAATCTCAGGCTGGCTTGACGATGATTCAAAGAGAAAGGCTGCGGCAAAGCCCAAGAACAAACAAGGCTGCGATCTGTCGTGGTATGATGACTTTGCCATGAATGTTGATCTGTCAAAGTTCCTGTAGGGGGGCTGCTGTACTTGCCATATCTGCACGATGTATGTGTAGGGGCGAACGCTGTTCGCCTGTCGAAGTAGCAAACCCTGATTATTACATTGTTCGGTAGATGTAATAACTATCCCACCGCATCTACAATTCAGAATTATGGCAAATTCTGAGCACGGGCGAACACTGTTCGCCCCTACAGATTATTCGGGAGAGTTTGTCATGCCGCAAAATCGCTGCGCTCGGTGCTTGTGCACAACTCTGTTCAGCTATGCTCATTCCTCATTCCTCATTCCTCACTTAAACCCTCCGCTCCCCCTATCTCAAAGAAATTTTCCTCACCCCCTTGTAATTTGTTTTGAAATTTGCTATAATAAATCTATATGAGTGTTTGACGGCTTTTGTCGTCTTTGGATAAAGGATCGAGGCTTTTATGGACGATAATAAAAAATTCGGCGACGTTTCTCAGGAGGATATTGACAAGGCTAAAAAAGCCGCTCCTGACGACCTAAAGGAAAAACAGCCCGTGAATGTTATGGACGAGGTCTTTGAATGGGCTGAGTCTTTCGTGTTCGCTATGTTTGTGGTGATACTGACATTTACTTTCTTCTTCAGGATAGTTCTTGTTCAAGGCCCTTCTATGCGTGAAACTTTGCAGGATCAGGACAGACTTATAATCACTCACATAAATTATACACCCCAAAAGGGCGATATAGTTGTTATCAACAGCGAAAAGCTCGGCAAAACTATCATCAAGCGTGTTATCGGCACAGGCGGAGATAAGGTTGTCGTTGATTATAATAACAACACCGTTACAGTAAACGGTAAGGTCATTTCAAATGACAATATCAGGGAAGCTATGTATAACACTAACCTCTTTGACGAGAAATATGAAGTGGAAGAAAATGTTTTTGAGTATGACGTGCCTGAGGACAAGCTGTTCGTCATGGGTGATAACAGAAATAATTCCACAGACAGCAGACGGATAGGCTTTATCGACCCCTCCGACGTGCTTGGCAAGGCGGTTTTAAGGCTTTATCCATTTGACAGCTTTGGTAAGGTAAGTTGAAAAAGCAGGGCAAAAGAGCTGTCGATAATCTGTTCGACTTTCTTGAGATAATAGTCATGGCAATGTTCGTGGTCGTGCTTGTTTTTACTTTTGTGTTCAGAACAGTCAACGTACAAGGACAGTCAATGCAGGACACTCTTTTTGAAAATGATTCTCTTGTTATATCAAAACTGCTTTATACGCCAAAGCAGGGGGATATAGTTGTGGTCAACTCGTCTGTTCTTGACAATAGGATAATCAAGCGTATCATTGCCGTAGAAGGGCAAAAGGTCGAGATAGACAACAAGTCGGCTGTAGTCAAGGTCAACGGAGCAGTGCTTGATGAGAGCTATATTAAGTGCGACGGCAGCTTTGATGACGAGTATTTTGATGAAAGATACTATAATAAAGAAAGTGAAGTTTATGAATATGAAGTGCCTGAGGGATGTTGCTTTGTAATGGGCGACAACCGAAATCATTCCACAGACAGCCGTGTAATAGGATATGTGCCTTATGACGAGATAGTCGGCAGAGTTCTGTTTCGATTTGCGGCAGGCAATGACGAGGGCATTGGTAAGGTAGATTGAGTTAGAGTAAGGAGGAAGATATGAGCGAAGTATCTCACGTTCAGTGGTTTCCTGGACATATGGCAAAAACACGCCGCATTATGGCGTCAAACCTGAAGCTTGTGGACGCAGTTGTGGAAATAACTGACGCTCGTATCCCGTTTTCAAGCAGAAACCCTGAAATGAAGCGTATCGTAGGCTCAAAGCCAAGGCTCGTGCTTCTCAACAAGGCTGATTCAGCCGACCCTGAGGTAACGGCAATGTGGCTGGACTATTATGCAAAACAGGGAATAACTGCTCTTGCTACAGATTGTCGGAGCGGCAAGAACGTAAGCAAGTTTTATGGAAAGCTCAAAGAGCTTTTAAAGGACGATATTGAGAAATGGAATGCCAAGGGTATGTCTGGCAGACCTATAAGAATAATGATAGTCGGTATACCGAACGTTGGCAAGTCGTCATTTATAAACAGACTTGCAGGGTCAAGGCTTGCAAAAGTCGAGGACAGACCAGGCGTTACAAGAGGCAAACAGTGGGTGAAGCTTGACGAGGGCTTTGAACTTTTGGATATGCCTGGCGTGCTGTGGCCAAAGTTTGAGGATAAGCTTGTTGGCGAAAGGCTCGCATTTACAGGTGCGGTCAAGGACGATATTATGGATATGGAATATCTTGCCTGCCGTCTGCTGGAGTTTTTGAAAGAGAACTATCCTGAGCTTATCGAGAAACGCTACGGCATAAGAACAGACGATATAGAGCCTGCTGACGAGGAAACTATCGGCTGTGTGGTAGGCTTTGAGCTTCTTGAAAGAATAGGCAGAAAGCGTGGCTTTTTAGTTTCTGGCGGAGAGATAAATACCGAAAGGGCAGCCATTACAGTTATGGACGAGTTCAGAAACGGTACTCTCGGCAGACTTACTCTTGAAAAGCCAAAGGGGTATTGATATGACGCTCAGTGAGTTTGACAACGAGATAAGAAAAGATCATAACGTGGTGTGCGGCTGCGACGAAGCTGGCAGAGGTCCTCTTGCAGGAGATGTTTTTGCTGCGGCTGTGATATTTGATAAGGACACAGTCATAGAGGGGATAAACGACAGCAAAAAGCTGACAGCGAAAAAGCGTGAAGAGCTTTTTGATGAGATAATGGAAAAAGCAGTTGACTTTTCTATACAGACCGCAACAGTGGAAGAGATAGAGGATATAAATATACTTAACGCCGCAATGCTCGCAATGAAAAGAGCGGTGGAGGATATGGATACAAAGCCTGACGTTTGCCTTATAGACGGCAATAAGACCCCTGAGGGGCTTGAATGTCCTGCCATAGCGGTGGTAAAGGGCGACGCTAAAAGTCAGGCAGTGGCGGCGGCTTCAATTCTTGCAAAGGTCGCAAGGGACAGATATATGGAGCAAATGGCTGAGCTTTATCCCGAGTATCGGTTTGAGAAGCATAAGGGCTATGGCACAAAGCTCCACTATGAGATGATAGACCGGTATGGCCCTTGCGGGATACATAGAATGAGTTTTCTCAAAAAGTATTATGCAAAGAAAAACGGGCATTGACCATACCCAGCGGCGAAAGGCGGGCAATATCGGGGAGGACGCAGTTTGCGGCTTTCTTGTAAGACACGGGTATGGGATAATTAAGAGGAATTTTACCGTCAGAGGCGGTGAAATAGATATAATCGCAGAGAAAGCGGATACCATAGCTTTTGTTGAGGTGAAAACAAGAACCATAGGCTCTATGACCTCAGCGGAGGAAGCTGTCGACCTTAGAAAACAGCGGCTCATCATCAGAACTGCGCAGGCTTATTTGCAAAATGCTGCACAGCCTTTGCAATGCAGATTTGACGTTGCGGTAGTTGAAACTGAGGGTGGCAAGGTGAAAAAGCTGAGATATTATGTGAACGCTTTCGACGCAAGCATGAAGTAAAGACCGTATGGTCTGTAAATAGCCGACACCTGTCGGACATCTAAAACAAGAAGGGTTGTTGTTTATGTTTTACAAAAGTACAAGAAACAGCGAAGTAAAGGTTTCGTCTGCACAGGCGATAGCACAGGGCATTTCTGAGGACGGCGGTCTTTTCGTACCGTCTGAGATACCTGCCATAACACTTGATGAAATCAAGGCTCTTGGCGAAAAAAGCTACGCTGAGAGAGCATTTTTCGTCTTCTCAAAGTACCTCACAGATTTCACAGAGGCTGAGATACGCTACTGTGTAGAGGGTGCTTACAACACAAAGAATTTCGACACAGACAATATTGCAGAGCTTGCTCACCTTTTTGACGGCACTTATATGCTTGAACTGTGGCATGGTCCAACTTGTGCATTTAAGGATATGGCTCTCCAGATACTTCCATACCTGCTCACAACTTCTATCAAGAAGCTTGGCGTTGACAAGAAGGTGGTTATCCTCGTTGCTACATCAGGCGACACAGGTAAGGCTGCTCTCGAGGGCTTCAAGGACGTTGAGGGTACAGAGATACTCGTTTTCTATCCAGAGGACGGCGTTTCAGCTATGCAGAAAAAGCAGATGACAACTCAGGAGGGCGGCAACGTCGGCGTTTGCGCTATCAAGGGCAACTTTGACGACGCTCAGACAGGTGTTAAGACTATCTTCACAAGCAAGGAAACTGCCGACAAGCTTGCTGAGAACGGCATGATGTTCTCTTCTGCAAACTCTATCAACTGGGGCAGACTTGCACCACAGATAATCTACTATGTATCTACATACGCTCAGCTTGTTGCTGATGGCGAGATCGAGCTTGGCGACAAGATAAATATAGTTGTTCCAACAGGCAACTTCGGTAATATCCTCGCAGGCTATTATGCAAAGCATATGGGCGTTCCTGTTAATAAGCTTATCTGCGCTTCAAACGCAAATAACGTCCTCACAGACTTTATAAAGACAGGTATTTATGACAGAAATCGTCCGTTCCATACAACTATCTCACCTTCTATGGATATCCTTATCTCTTCAAACCTTGAAAGACTTCTCTATCACCTTAGTGGTTGTGATGACGCTCAGATAAGAGAGTGGTTCGGCAGCCTTTCTAAGACAGGCAGATATGAGGTAACAGACGAAGTGAAGAAGGCTATCGCTGACGAGTTCTATGCGGGCTGCTGCGACGATGAGCAGACAAAGGCTTGCATCAAGGAGATCTATGACGAGTATTCATACACCTGCGACACTCACACAGCCGTTGCAGTAAAGGTATACAAGGACTATGCAGCTGCTACAGGCGACAAGACAAAGACTGTTATCGCTTCAACAGCAAGCCCATATAAGTTCTCAGGTTCTGTTCTCGCAGCTATCGGTAAGGATACAAACGCTGACGAGTTCGGTCTTGTTGACGAGCTTGCCGAGGTTTCAAAGATACCTGTTCCTGCTTCACTTGCAGCGCTTAAGGATAAGGAAGTAAGATTCACAAAGGTGATCGACAAGGCTGATATGAAGGACTACATCTACTCGGCTCTGGGTATCTAAGGCAGCAGCCTTTATGTACCCGTCCGACTATTGTCGGGCGGAGGTCAGCGCACAGCGTATGTCCACTGACCACGGTAAGGGGAATTAGCCTCTTGCCTTGAATGTCTTGCACTCTGTTTCGTCACAGCAGTTAGGGTCGGTGCAGGTACAGCCTACGTTGATCTTGCCTGCGGTACATTCGCAGTTGTTGCTGTTGTAAACGCATTTGTCTACGTTGCAGTGGATACCGTAAATTCTATCCTTCTCCATTTGTACATCGCTCCTTCCGCAGCTTTTTGCTGCAAAAGTAGTATGCGCATGAGTGATTAGGATAATACATGAAGTTTCTGGAATGGAGGAAAAACCGTGAGCCTATTTGCCATTGCCGACTTGCATTTGTCGCTGGGTACAGATAAACCAATGGATATATTCGGCGGCTGGTCTGACTATGTGACAAAGCTTGAAACAAACTGGCAGAACAAAGTTCGTCCCGAGGACACCGTGGTGATACCGGGTGACATCTCGTGGGGAATGAGCCTTGAACAGTCCAGAATGGATTTTGAGTTTATAAACAAGCTTAACGGCAGAAAAATAATATCCAAGGGCAATCACGATTATTGGTGGAACACCAAGAACAAAATGGATAAATTTTTCACAGAAAACGGTTTTGATACCATAAATATCCTGCATAATAATCATTACAGCTATGAGGGCTACGGCATATGCGGAACGAGAGGCTGGATAAGCGATAACGGCGAGCCTGCGGATCAGAAGGTTCTGGCAAGGGAAGCAGGCAGACTTGCGCTCTCGATCGAGTCTGCGCAAAAGGCAGGCTTAGAGCCTGTGGTGTTTTTGCATTATCCGCCGCTTTTCGGCAATAGCTGCAATTATGATATGCTTGAAGTGCTTCATAAATACGGCATAAAAAAGTGTTTTTACGGACACCTTCACGGAAGAGCCCATGCTTATGCAATAAACGGCACTCGTGACGGAGTGGAATATCGGCTTATAGCTAGTGATTTCTTGCATTTTGACCCATTGGACATAACGAAAATTGTGCAAAGTGACAATTTATAAAAAAATGCTGGAAATGACAATATATTTGTGCTATAATGTATAAGATACATTTATATAATGGAGGAATAATAAATGAGTTTAAAAGCTACAAACAATGTTGAAACCAATAAGTACGAGCTTGAGATCGAGATCTCTGCTGAGGATTTTGAGGCTGCAATAGAGAAAGCTTATCTTAAAGCAAGAAAGAATATCGCTATGCCTGGCTTCCGTAAGGGTAAGGCTCCTAGAAAGCTTATCGAAAAGGAATACGGCGAGCAGGTATTTTTTGAGGACGCTGTAAATCTTCTGTACGCTCCTGTTGTAAACGGCGCAGTTGAAGAGTCAGGTCTGGAACTTGTTACTCGCCCGGAGGTAGAGGTAACTGAGATCAGCAAGGAAAACGGCGTAAAGCTCAAGGCAACCTGCATCACAAAGCCTGAGGTCGAAGTTAAGGACTATAAGGGTATAGAAGTTGAAAAAGTTGTCAATCCTGTAACTGATGAGGATATCAACAAGCAGCTTGACGCTCTCAGAGAGAAGAACGTTACTGTTGAAACAGTTGACGACAGAGCTGCTGAAAACGGCGATGACGTTGTTATCGACTTCGAGGGCTTCAAGGACGATGTTGCTTTCGAGGGCGGTAAGGCAGAAGATTTCACACTGTCACTTGGCAGCGGTCAGTTCATTCCCGGCTTTGAGGATCAGATCGTTGGTCACAATGCCGGTGAGGAGTTCGACATCAACGTAACATTCCCTGAGGAGTATCAGGTAAAGGAACTTGCAGGCGCACCTGCTGTATTCAAGATCAAGCTCAAGAGCATATCAAAGAAGGTTATGCCTGAGTTGGACGATGATATGGTAAAGGATTCAACAGAGTTCGATACAGTTGACGAATACAAGGCTGACGTTAAGAAGAAGCTTGAGGAAGCTAACGAGAAGCACGCTGATTCTGAGGTAGAGGCTAAGATATTCGATAAGGTCATCGAGAACATGACAGCTGAGATCCCACAGGTCATGTTTGACAACAGAGTAAACGAGATGATCAGCGAGCTGGAGCAGAGACTTGCACCACAGGGCATCTCACTTGATCTCTATATGCAGTATACAGGTCAGACTATGGACACTGTAAAGAAGGCATATGCTGAGCAGGCTGAGAAGCAGGTCAAGCTCAGACTTGCACTTGAAAAGATCGCAAAGCTTGAGAATATCGAGGTAACTGAGGACGAGCTTAAGGCTGAGTTCGATAAGCTTGCTGAGGCTTACAAGCTTGACGTTGACCAGATCAAGCAGTTTATCCATGATGACGACCTTAAGAAGGATATTGCAGTTGGCAAGGCTGTTGACCTTATCAAGGACGCAGCAGTTATAAAGTAAGATAATTTATGCTTTCGCCCGCATGACCTTATGCGGGCGAAAATAGATTAAGGAGGCAATTTTATGGCATTGGTACCTTATGTAGTGGAACAGACAAGCAGAGGCGAGAGAAGCTATGACATTTATTCCCGCCTGCTCAATGACAGAATAATCATGCTCTGCGACCAGATAGATGACGCAGTGGCAAGCGTAGTAGTGGCACAGTTGCTTTATCTTGAGGGACAGGATCCTGAAAAGGATATCGACCTATATATAAACAGCCCCGGAGGAGTTATCACTGCCGGTATGGCTATTTATGATACTATCCAGTATATCAAGTGTGACGTGTCAACTATATGCATGGGTATGGCTGCTTCAATGGGTTCATTCCTGCTTTCAAGCGGCACAAAGGGTAAGAGATTTGCTCTGCCAAACAGTGAGATACTCATTCATCAGCCTCTTATCGCAGGCGGCGGAATTTCTGGTCAGTGTACAGATATAAAGATACATTCTGACCACATGGTAAAGACCAGAGAGAAGCTCAACAGGATACTTGCCCAGAACACAGGCAAGCCTATCGAGCAGATCAACATCGACACTGAGCGTGACAATTATATGACAGCTCAGGAGGCTCTTGAATACGGTCTTATCGACAAGGTAATAACTAACAGATAGGTTCGGTGAAATAAATGGCTAATGATACAATAAGAAAATGCTCGTTCTGCGGCAAGCCTGAGGACAAGGTTAGAACACTTTTTTCAGCAGGCACGAGCCACATTTGTGACGAGTGTGTACTTTATTGCTATAATGTTCTGGCTGAGCAGGAGGGACTTCCTACAACGAAGCAGCGTGGCAAAGGTAAAAATGCAGCTGACAGCGGCATAACCCTAAAGAAGCCTGCGGAGATAAAGGCAGTTCTTGACGAGTATGTTATCGGTCAGGAGGACGCAAAGATAGCGCTTTCTGTTGCGGTGTATAATCACTATAAGAGAATTTTGTCACTGGGTGACGATGATGACGTAGAGATACAGAAAAGCAACGTTTTGCTTCTTGGACCAACAGGAACAGGAAAGACTTTGCTTGCTCAGACTTTGGCAAGGCTTCTGAACGTGCCTTTTGCTATTGCTGACGCTACCACGCTCACAGAGGCAGGCTATGTAGGCGATGATGTTGAAAACGTGCTTACAAGGCTTATTCAGGCGGCAGATTATAATGTTGAGGCGGCTCAGAACGGTATTATTTATATCGACGAGATAGATAAGATATCAAGAAAATCGGAGAACGTTTCTATCACAAGAGATGTAAGCGGTGAGGGCGTACAGCAGGCACTTCTTAAGATAGTAGAGGGCTGTGTGTCCAATGTGCCTCCACAGGGTGGCAGAAAGCACCCACATCAAGAGTTCATACAGATAGACACCAAAAACATTCTGTTTATCTGTGGCGGAGCTTTTGAGGGACTTGACAGTGTTATCAAGAAGCGTACAGAATCATCATCACTTGGTTTTGGCGGAAAGGTCAAGAGCAAAGAGGACGATAACAATGTGATGAAGAGGGTAGTGCCACACGATCTTGTTAAGTTCGGCATCGTACCGGAGCTTGTGGGCAGACTTCCTGTTATCACGGTTCTTGACGAGCTTGACGAGGACGCACTTTGCAGGATCTTGACAGAGCCAAAGAACTCGCTTATCAAGCAATACACGAAGCTTTTCAAGCTTGACAACATCGATTTTGAGATCACAGAGGACGCAAAGCGTGAGATAGCCAAGAGGACTATTGAAGAAAAGACAGGAGCAAGAGGACTTAGAGCGATAGTTGAGAAGATACTCACAAAGCTCATGTTTGAAGCGCCGTCTGATGATGAGATAGTTGGCATAAAGATAACAGCTGAATGTGTTCGTGGCGAAGCAGAGCCTGAGATAACTCGTGCGGTAAGTTCGGCCAGAAAGAAAAAATAGTACAAATCTTTGTACAGATAAATGAGAGGCGGAGTATTCTGCCTCTTTTTTTGTTGCATATCTGCATTATCCGCACATTATTTGTTTAACAAACCATGTAGGGGCTGGCGCCCTCGACAGCCCGCTTTTTGGACGTTACATCTTGTAATTTATTGCACAAACTTTGAGAAAACGCACAATTTGTGGTAGGGACGAGCATTGTTCGCTCGTTTCGGTCGCTTTCATAAATTTGTCACAATCAAAAAAATTCGACACTTCGATATCGGGACGTCTGCATTTTGTTGTTTACGATACGAGGTCATGAAGCTAATGGGCGACACTCCCCACTTTGACCGCATTTTCCCTTGAATTATGCGGAAATATGTGCTATACTAAAGAAAATACACTATAGGGGGTATCCATATGAATGAACTTATCCAACAGTTTATTACTGATGAAGTCACTGCTCTCACTTACTCCGACCTTTGGAACTTCGTCAACTCCAACTCCATTTGCCGTGGTACTTTCGAGGGCAATAATCACATGATAATGAAAATCTCCTCTAATCAATTTATTATTTATCGCATTTGCCTTGGTATGGAAAACACCAAATATCAGGAAGCTGTTCTTGTTGCAAAAACCTACCTGCTTAAAAAGATAAACAGCATGGCTTATCAGCTTCATTTAGAGGATATTCAGAACATTTTAGACTAATTGCTTTTTAAGGAGATCATAAAATGAGCGTGCCATTGGCTGAACGAATTAGACCAAAGACCCTTGATGATATTGTGGGACAGACCCACCTGTTAGGCGAAAATAAACCTCTCAGGCGTATTATCGAAAGCGGTAAAATACCGAATATGATTTTTTATGGTCCGTCAGGTGTTGGCAAGACCACGGTCGCAAGAATGATAGCAAATAATGCTAATATGACTATGCATAAGCTTAACGGCACAAGTGCTTCTATTGCGGACATCAAACAGATAGTTGCTGAAACTGAGACACTCAGCGGAATTAATGGTATTTTGCTTTATCTTGACGAGATACAGTATCTTAACAAAAAACAACAGCAATCGCTTCTTGAATACATTGAAAACGGCAAGATAACTCTTATCGCTTCTACCACTGAAAATCCGTATTTTTATGTGTACAATGCTATAATCAGCCGTTCAACTGTGTTTGAGTTCAAGCCGTTGACTTCGGAGGAGATCTTGCCTGCAATAAAGCGTGCTTTTCAGCTTATGGCTGATGAGTTGGGGCTGAACCTGCGTCTTGAAAATGGTGTGTTGGAGCATATTGCAAGGGGCTGCGGCGGTGATGTGAGAAAGTCAATAAATACAGTTGAGCTTTGCATACTTTCGGCAGATAATGACGGTGAAAAGCTCACCGTGAATCTTGATAATGTGAAGCTTCTTACTCAGCGCAGCAATATGCGCTATGACCGTGCAGGGGACGAGCATTATGATATTCTGTCGGCTTTGCAGAAGTCCATAAGAGGTTCTGACGAGAACGCCGCACTTCATTATGCCGCACGGCTTATGGAAGCTGGGGATATTATTTCTCTGTGCAGACGGCTGCTTGTTATCGCAAGCGAGGATATTGGACTTGCGTATCCAATGGCGGCGGTGGTGACGAAATCCTGCGTTGATTCCGCACTGCAGCTGGGACTGCCTGAAGCAAGGATACCATTGGCGGAAGCTGTGGTTCTTCTTGCCACTGCACCAAAATCAAATTCTGCTGAATCAGCAATAGACGCAGCTTTGGCAGATGTTAGAAACGGTGATTTCGGAGATTATCCACGGCATTTGCAGAACAAGCATTTTGACGGCGAGGGTGCTATGATTAAAGGACAGCACTATCTTTATCCCCATGACTATCCGAACCATTGGGTAAAACAGCAGTATCTGCCTGATAAGCTTGTGGGGAGGACTTATTATCAGTATGGTGAGAATAAGACGGAGCAAATGGCGAAAGCCTATTGGGATAAGATAAAAAAGTGAGAAATGGAAAAAACGAAAAGAGCGAAGCAATTTTGCGGCAGTAAAACCTATTCTCCACAAAAATTAATCGCCGCAGGCGATACCTTAATTCCTCACTCCTCATTCCTCACTCCTCATTCCTCAATCAAAAAAAATTTTCGTTGACATCAAAAGAAAAATACGTTATAATAAAAGAGAACGGAATGTCCGTAAAATTTTATGATGGGAGTAATTTCGATGAAAATAATGGATACTATCGGCTTTGTTGAAAATGTCGATAAAGAAGTCGGCGAAGCAATGGAAGCCGAGCTGGCAAGACAGAGAAGAAATCTTGAGCTTATCGCAAGCGAAAATATCGTTTCACCTGCCGTTATGGCTGCAATGGGTTCTGTGCTTACTAATAAGTATGCTGAGGGATATTCTGGCAAGAGGTATTATGGCGGCTGTCAGTGCGTTGACGTTGTGGAGGATATAGCTGTTGAAAGAGCCTGCAAGCTTTTCGGTGCTAAGTATGCTAACGTTCAGCCACATTCCGGCGCTCAGGCTAACACTGCTGTTTATTTTGCTCTTCTTAAGCCGGGCGACACTGTTATGGGTATGAGCCTTGACGCTGGCGGACACCTTACACACGGCTCACCTGTAAATCTTTCAGGTAAGTATTTCAATTTTGTTCCTTACGGCGTAAATGACGAGGGTTATATCGACTACGAGGCTCTTTACAAGCAGGCTAACAAGTGCAGACCAAGACTTATTGTTGCAGGTGCAAGCGCTTATCCAAGAGCTATCAATTTTGAGAAGCTTTCTGAGATAGCAAAGGCTGTTGGTGCATATCTTATGGTAGATATGGCGCATATTGCAGGACTTGTTGCCGCAGGCTGCCACCAGTCACCGGTACCATATGCTGACGTTGTTACAACAACAACACATAAGACTCTGAGAGGCCCAAGAGGAGGACTTATCCTCACAAACAACGAGTATATAGCAAAGAAGATAAATTCTGCTATTTTCCCGGGCACACAGGGCGGCCCTCTTATGCACGTTATCGCTGCAAAGGCAGTTTGCTTTGGTGAGGCTCTCAAGCCTGAGTTCAAGGCATACGGCGAGCAGATCGTAAAGAATGCACAGGCTCTTGCAAAGGGACTTCTTGACAGAGGATTCAATCTCGTATCAGGCGGTACAGACAATCACCTTATGCTTGTTGACCTCAGACCATTCCACATCACAGGCAAAGAGTTTGAGAAGAAGCTTGACGAGGTTTACATCACTGTAAACAAAAATGCTATCCCTAACGACCCTGAGAAGCCATTTGTAACCAGCGGTGTAAGAGTTGGTACAGCGGCAGTTACCACAAGGGGACTTGTTGAGGAGGACATGGACGTTATTGCTGAGTGTATGTATCTCACAGCAACAGACTTTGACAATAAGGCTGACGAGATCAGAGAAAAGGTAAACGCTATCTGCAAGAAATATCCACTTTACGAATAATTGTACGGATCAAATACTGTTGATACACAAAGGGAGCGGCTTAGGTCGCTCCCTTTTTCTCAATAATATATGAATAAATCTCTCTTTTGGTTGATTTTTAACAGAGATCGTGTTATAATAATCTTTTAGAGTATAATTAAAAGGTGGGATATACTTTGCCAATTAAAATACCAAATGACCTTCCTGCGTTCCAAACGTTGGAAAAGGAGAATATATTCGTTATTCCCGATGACAGGGCCGCTCATCAGGACATTCGTGCCTTGAAGATCGCTATTGTCAATCTCATGCCTGACAAAATTGCGACAGAAACGCAGCTTCTGCGTCTTTTGAGCAACACACCTCTTCATGTTGACATCGACCTTATTCAGATGAGCAGTCATATGTCAAAGAACACATCTATCGAGCATATGCTTGCTTTCTACAAGAATTTTGACGAGGTGTGCGATAATCGATATGACGGTCTTATAATCACCGGTGCGCCTGTTGAGCAAATGGAGTATGAAGACGTTGATTACTGGGACGAGCTTTGCAGAGTTTTTGAATGGTCAAAGACCAATGTTTTCTCTACTATCCATATATGTTGGGGCGCTCAGGCCGGACTTTATTATCATTACGGCGTTCCAAAATATCCTTTGAAAGAGAAGATGTTTGGCAATTTCAAGCACCATATCGACTATCCCGAAAGCATTATTCTTAAAGGCTTTGGAGATGTTTTCCATTGTCCGCACTCACGTCATACTGAGGTGCGTCGTGCAGATATTGAAAAGGTGGACGACCTTATAGTGGTGGCAGTGTCAAACGAGGCGGGAGTGCATCTTGTTTCAGATAAGACGCAAAGACAGTTTTTCCTGTTCGGTCACTGGGAATATGATCGTGAGACCCTTGCAAAAGAGTATTTCAGAGATAAGGAAAAGGGGTTGCCTATACAGGTACCATATAGCTATTTTCCTGACGATGATCCGAAAAACAAGCCTATTTTCAATTGGAGCTGTTCGGCTAATCTGCTTTATTCAAACTGGCTCAACTACTGCATTTATCAGAAAACGCCATATGATCTTAATGAGCTTGAGCCACTGGGGGCTGCGCAATGAAGAACGGCAGACATATAGCTGAATTTTACGGCGTTGGAGTAATGCTCGCAATAGTGGGCGGCTATCTTGACGCTTATACCTACATCAGCCGTGACCATGTTTTTGCAAATGCACAGACAGGTAACATGGTGTTGTTGGCTATCAATATCAAAGAGGGAAGCTGGCTGAAGGTCTTTCTTTATCTCATGCCTATACTGTCCTTTATGCTTGGCGTGCTGATAGTGGAAGCTGTGAAGCTGAAATTCAATGAACACCCGAGGATACATTGGCATAGGATCATAATCGGAGTGGAGCTTGTGGTGCTGACTATTGTGGGATTTATCCCTGCCGGTACGCTTAACACATTGGCGAATATCCTGGTTTCTTTTACCTGTGCAATGCAGGTGGAGGGTTTTAGGAAAATGGACGGAAAGCCTTTCGCTACCACGATGTGTACTGGCAATCTTAGAAGCGGAACGGATAATCTGTTTCAGTATTTGAAAACTAAGGATAAGCAAAAGCTTAGCAATGCAATGCAGTATTACGGCATAATCCTTTGCTTTATCGGCGGAGCGGCAGTGGGTGCATTTGTCACAGAATTGCTTGAAACTAAAGCGGTGTTTGTTGCTTTGACAGGACTTGTTGTCGCACTCTGCATTTTAAGAAGCGACGACGATAAATTAGCGGAAGGTAAGTGACGATCACCCACAAGCTTCAGGACAAGAAATATCTCACAAAAGCATATATCAAGGAGGTAATGTGAAATGGTATATACTGTAACATTCAATCCTGCTATCGACTATGTTGTCCATACAGGGGAAATGAAGCTTGGGTCTACCAACCGCTCAGATAGGGAAGAGATGTATTTCGGCGGCAAGGGCATAAATGTGTCTGTAGTTCTTAGAGAGCTGGACATTCAGTCAAAGGCACTTGGCTTCACTGCAGGCTTCACAGGTGAAGCTATCGAGAACGGACTGGCGGAAATGGGAATTGATACAGATTTTGTTCATCTCAAAAACGGTAATTCCCGTATAAATGTGAAAATAAAATCCGCTGAGGAAACGGAGCTGAATGGTCAGGGACCTGATATAGATGACGAGGCTGTGAATAAGCTTTTTGCAAAGCTTGATAAGCTTCAGGACTGCGACACGCTTATCCTTGCAGGAAGCATACCTGCCTCACTGCCGTCAAATATCTATGAGAAGATACTGGAAAGGCTCGCACACAAGAACATCAGAACAGTTGTGGACGCAACAAAAGATCTGCTTCTCAACGTGCTTAAATATAAACCTTTCCTTATCAAGCCTAACAACCACGAGCTTGGCGAGATGTTCGGAGTGACACTCACTAATGATGAGGAGATAGAAAAATACGCACGTAAGCTAAAAAAAATGGGCGCTGTGAACGTGCTTATCTCAATGGCAGGGGACGGCGCAATGCTTATTGACGAAAACGGTGAAATACATCGCTGCGGAGTATGTAATGGTAAGGTGAAAAATTCCGTTGGTGCAGGCGATTCAATGGTGGCAGGCTTTACCGCCGGTATATTACAGGGCGATTATGAATATGCTCTTAAACTTGGCACAGCCGCCGGCGGTGCGACCGCTTTTTCTGACGGGCTTGCTCAAAAAGAAAAGATCGCAGAGCTTCTTGAAACTCTCTGAAAAAATATAGGGAGAAATATTATGAGAATAGTTGACCTGTTGAAAAAAGGGTATTCCTCTTAATGATTCTAACAAGTCAAAAGGCATTGGCTTCAATTGGAAGCCAATGCCTTTTTTATTTCTTGCTTTGCTGTGAAAACAAGTACAAATTATAGTACAAATAAATTACAAGTACAAAAATATGTACGATTATCACACAAATTCAGAGCATATATTTTTGTAACATTCATTGGTGGAATAGACCCATTTTGTGAGCCTGCCGCTTGTGATGAAATAGTTTATCTTTGAGGGAAAAACGCTGTTTTCAAATACGTCTACGATAATGAGCTTTACTTTCATTTTTTCGGGGATAAGAGCCTTTATGTAAACGCTTGCCGCCTGCCCCACACGCACATTTTCTCTTGGTTCTGCAAGCCCTGCAAGATTAGGAGCAAGCTCTATAAAAATACCGTATGATTCAATGGAGCGTACTATCCCGCCTACGGTTTCTCCTGTTGAGAACAATGCTGCATTTTCTTCCCATGTGCCTAAAAGTTCTTTGTGAGAAAGGCATATCCTGTCCTCGTCACAGCTTTTTACCACAGCATATATGTCCTGACCGTTGAAAAATCTGTCGTTGGGGTGGGTGATGCGTGAGACGGATATGGCGTCTATTGGTATAAGTGACGGAAGACCGCAGCCTATGTCAACAAAGCACCCGAAAGGCTCAAGGTGTGTTACCTTTGCCGGTATAACGTCCCCTGATGTGAGAGTGCTTATATATCGCTCAATGCACTCTTCTTGTGCAAGACGCCTTGACAGCCTGCATATGACCTCGCCCTTTTCGTGAACAATATCAGTCACCTTGAAGCATACCGTTTTGTTTACCCTGGAAAGTAACGCTATGTCCTTTGTTTTGCCTTCTTGTATTCCGATTGCTCCCTCTGATCTTGGGATTATTCCTTTGCCAAAGGGAAGCTCTACTATAATGTTGTGTTCGCTGTCGCAAAGCACAGCATGACCCTCAAGTATCAACCCCTGAGCCATTGCCTCAGCCATTGTTCGTTCGCTTTGAAGATAATATCGGTTTTCAGGGCTGTTGAAGATCTTGCCCTCAGGTAAATATTTTTTCATTATTTTGCCTCTTTCCCCACAGATTTTTTTCAAAACAGCAGGATCTCTGTGGTTGATCCATTGATTTTGTTCATATTCTGCACATATTTTCTTTGTGATAATTGTGCGTGAACTCTTGCTGATACAGTAAATTAATATTCAATGTGCTGAAATATTAGTACAATTTTTATATTCTTTGCTTCAAATTATAAACAAAAATCAAAAAAACTATAAAAAAGCTTGACAAATGCAATTGGACGTGTTACAATAGTGTAGTAATTTGTAATCAGTTTGTAACTTTCTTAACCGTTATCGTTACAGATTGATACATAATTTTAATCGACCGTAATAAAATTAAATAGCGGCACAGACATGACCGCCGCTAATTAAAAGAAAGGGTGTGAATTGGCAATACAGCGTGTATGCGTTGTAAAGCCGTATTATTAATGGATCATTCAGCAAGTTTTATTTCAGCAAAGAATAAGTCACTGAAAGTGATAGTTATGTTCATTGCAGCACTTATGACATTTTTGGTAATGACAGAGGGATTTAGTGCCGATGCCGCTGCGGCAAAGCTTTCGACTCCTAAGATGACCGCTCAGATCAACTATGGAAGTGACTTCACTCATCCGTATAACAAGCAGACAAACACTATCAAGGTGCATTGGAGCAAGGTAAGCGGTGCTTCAGGCTACGAGCTGTACATCAAGGGCGGCAAATATAAGAGCTGGAAGAAATACAAGACAGTCAAGAATACGAACTGCACTGTTACAGGTCTTCAGAGAACGACTTCCTATCAGTTCAGAGTAAAGGCTGTAAATGGCTCTGCCGCTTCTGCTTACTCAAAGACACAGACAATAAAGACAGCAAGAATGGACTTCAACAAGGCAGGCTGGGAAGCAATGTGCCGTATAGTTTATCATGAGGTCGGCAAGATGTCAGGCTCAGAGTGGGATAAGCCAATCGTTTATGTTGCAGATTGTGTTGCAAACCAGTATGTTGCCGCAAAGTACACAAGGAATGCAATGTGGAGATCCTACTATGCAAGATATAACAATATTCAGGATATTATTTATAGAAGCGGTGGATTTATGTCATCTTCACAGCTCTCAAGGGACGGAGCAAATTATTCAAACGTTTCCAGAAGAGTAAAGCAGGCTGTTTTTGGTGCAGTATATGGCAAAACTCACCTTAATGGTATTGCTAATGACTATAATGTTTACTTCTGGTGCAACAGAAGCTACAAAACAAACAGCAGCAAGATAGCCTATTCATTTAAAATTCCTTGGGGTTATTTCAATGTTTGGAGAACCTATTGGGGATAATTGTAATACTATTATAGAATTATGTGAAAGAAGAGCAGAACAAAGCGTCTGCTCTTTTTTCGTTGACAAGAATGCGGCGGTGTGGTAAAATAAAGTTGATAAAAGCAGGGAGGGATCAGAATGCTTGTGGGTGCGGTCGGCTATAATTATCGCCATAGAAAAGATTTTATTATGGATTGCCCTCACGGGGTGGGCTGTCCCCTTATATTGCTCATAAAAGAACCGTCGGTGTTCGTTATAAATGGTATCGAGCAAAGGGCAGAGAAAAATTCTTTTATCCTGCTTTCACCGGATACCCCTGTGAAATACCATGCCGCAGAAGAGTTTTATACCGATGATTGGCTGTATTTCAATTATGAGCAGGGCGATAAGGAAAAATTTGAAAGGCTTGATGTTCCAAAAGATGCACTGGTGTATCTTGGAAATATTGATGAGCTTAGTCAGATAATACGTTCGGTAGCATATGAGTATCAGCTCATGAAAGAGGGGCATGAGGAAGTAACACGGTGCTATATGGAGATCTTTTTGTTAAAGCTTGCAAGACAGCTAAAGTGTACAGACAAGAAGTCCTGTATCATTACTGACAGGAACAGCCGCTTTATGCAGCTTAGAGCGTACATATACGCAATGCCTGAGGACATCGCAGACGTAGGCAGCATGGCATGGGATATGGGTATAAGCAGATCAAGCTTTCAGCATATGTATAAGAAAATGTTTGGAGTGAGCGTCATGACAGACGTTATAAGCGCACGAATGGAAAGAGCCAGTCAGCTTCTTGCAACGACAAATCTCAGCGTAAGGGAAGTGGCTGAGAGGTGCGGTTATACTAATGAATATGGTTTTATGAAGCGGTTTAAAATGCACTTTGGAAAAACTCCAACGGAGTTTCGGAGTATGCTCTGACAACGGCGGATAAACTTTTATACGGCATAACAAAAGAGGTCAAGGAATGTGTCCCTGACCTCTTTTATGTTATTTTATTCTTCAACAAATACAGCGGCCGAGCCTTTAATAATGAGCTTTCCGTTTTCAAGGCTTGCGCCATGACCTACTGTATAAATTATCTTGCCATTGACGTTTTTGATCTCTGTCGTTTCGTCTTTTGGATTTATGACCGCCAGTATGCTCTGTCCTTCGCCCTTACGTCTGTATACCAGAGGATATCCGCTTGACAAAAACTCTATCTCGCCCCTGCTTTGCAGTGCAGGATTTTTCTGCCTGAAGCTTATAAGCCCTTTGACTTCGCTTCTAAGTGATGTGCTGTCCTTGGATTGGCTTTCAGCGTCAGGTCTGTCCTTACTGCTGTCCAGCGGTACATAGAGCATTTCAGCCTTAGCTGATGAGAAGCCTGCATTAAGCCCCTTGTTCCACTGCATAGGCGAACGTGAGCCGGTTCTGCCATAGCCACCCTCAACTGATGTCAGATTCTCCACATATCTCATGCCTATTTCGTCACCATAGTAAATAAACGGTGCGCCCGGCATTGTGAGCAGGAAAGCAAATGCAACACGCATTTCGTCTGTATCAAGGGTTCTTGCAAGTCTGTCCATATCATGGTTGCCTGACGGGATACAGATAAGACCCTTGCCGTCTGTCTTGGCATAATTGGTTTTGTATGCTTCAACAAATTCTTTAGCCGTACCCTTGCCACGCTTTGAGAAATAAGGCTCTTCACAGCGGAAAAGGTCATTATAATGTGACGGACCAAAGTGCAGCAGAAAGTCCATATGGAAGCCACCAATTATTGACTTGTCAGGTTCTCCCCACTCTGATACCATAGCGGCATATGGGAACTCCTTATCAAGAAATTCTCTTACGTTTTGCCAAAGTGCGATAGTGCCTTTGCCGTTCTCGTCATTCTTTACAAGAGAGCCTGCCATATCTACTCTGAATCCGTCTGCACCGGCACTGAGCCAAAAGCGCATTATATCCTTGAGTGCCTCAAGTGTGGCTCTCGGACCCTCGTCATTCATAGACTGCTGCCACTTTTTATCAGGATCAGGCTTATAATAGCCGTAGTTAAGTGCAGGCTGATGTGAGAAGAAATTCACGGCACATGAGCCGTCCCTGTCGGAGATACCACGGATACTAGCCATGCCGTCAGGCTCTACCCATATGCTGTCTGTCCACACATAGCGGTCTGTGAACTCGTTCCTCTCGGCTTTCATTGATTCCTTAAACCACTTGTGAGTAACGGCAGTGTGACCAGGTACAAGGTCGAGGAGGACGTGCATACCACGCTTATGAGCTTCATTAAAAAGCTCCACCAAGTCCTCGTTAGTGCCATAACGTGGAGCGACTGTGTAATAGTCCTCAACGTCATAGCCTGCGTCGCCAAAAGGTGATTTGAAGCATGGGTTTATCCAAATAGCGTTACACCCCAGCTCGCAGATATAGTCAAGCTTTTCTGTAATACCCTTGATGTCACCGATACCATCTGAGTTTGTGTCATTGAACGATTGCGGATAGATCTCGTAGAAAACTGCGTTGTCAAGCCACTGTGGCTGCTTTGTCATGATAATACCTCCTGAATATCGTCATAATATATTTATTAGTCTTCCATGCCCTTCATGTATTCCACGAACTGCTTTGCAACTCTCGGTGAACGTCCTGCTCTCGAAAGCGCATAAGCCTCAGCTTTTTGAAGCACCTCGTCGATAGGTGTTTTAAGCTCGTATTGCTTTGCAAGCTTCTCAACTACGTCAAGGTAAATCTTCTTGTCAGGCTTCTGATATGTGACAGTAAGTCCGAAACGGTCTGACAGTGAAAGAAGCTCCTGCATGGTGTCTTTGAAGTGTATCTCGTCACCCTCTCGTGAGGAGAACGTTTCGTGTACAAGATGTCTTCTGTTTGAGGTAGCATAAATGCAGAGATTGTCCGCAGTTGATGAAACGCTGCCCTCGAGGATAGCTTTCAGTGCCGCAAAATCATCATCGTCCTCTGTGAATGAAAGGTCGTCTATGAAGATGATGAACTTCAATGGATTTTTGCTTACCGTTTCTACAATGGCTGGTATCTCATGGAGCTGTTTCTTTTTAAGCTCGATAAGCCTAAGACCCTTGCAGGCATATTCGTTTGCTATGGCCTTGACAGTTGAGGACTTGCCTGTACCGCAGTCACCATAAAGCAGAACGTTGTTGGCAGGCTTGCCTTTCAAAAGCGCAAGAGTGTTGTTGATGACCTCCTGACGCTCACGTTCGTAATTGTGCAGGTCGGAAAGCTTTATATCGTCAGGATACTCCACCGGAACTATCTTTCCGTCTTTTATGACAAATACATGATACTGTGAGTAAATGCCGTATCCGTACTGTCCGATAGCGTGTATACGGTCGGCATATATCTGCGAGAAGTCAAGCTTTTGTGTAGCATATCTCGGCAGAAAGCCGTCATAGTCTATCTTTGAGATTATCTCGTCACTTGGTATCTGTGAAAGCTCCTCGATAACAGCAAGCTCGTTTGCAAGACATTCCTCCAAAAGCGCACCTGTCTCTTTGCCTTCTCCCTTTTTAAGCATAAAAAGGTTTTCATTTTCAAGAACCAGCTTGAGCATATATTCTGTAAGATTATCCGAATATGCAAAAAGCTCAGCCACAAAATCTGAATATTTTTCTATAGCCATGTCGCTGTCAGATTCGCATACAGCAAGTGTTTCAAGTAGCTTTTCAAAGACAGGAACTTCATGTAAGCTCTTGAATATTACTAATGTGTGCGCCTGACGGCAGAGTGCCTTAAAATCGTGCATTATGAACACTTCTTTCTTCATATTGTATATTTATTCTTTATTATACAACATATCATTACTTTTCGTCAACATCTACATTGCACGATTTTAACAAAAAACATTACCGCTTTTTGTAGCTTAAAGCAAAATATTTTTGCCTGTTATGATTTACTTTTGTTTTGAAAAATGCTATAATACTATAATAGACCATTATAGAAATAAAAGGAGAAATGGATATGACGGACAAAAACGTATCTATCATGAATATCGGCAGTATGGGTTATCTTCCACAGGTATTCAAAAAGATAGAGAATGAAAAAAAGCTTAACATTGTTTATTTGGGCGGCTCGATAACAATGGGCTGTAATGCTACAAAAACTGAGTTAAGATATGTTGACCGCAGTGCAAAATGGTGGCGGACGAATTTTCCTGACGCTGAGATAAGCTACTTCAATGCTGGTATTGGTGCAACTACCTCGCAGTTTGGGGTGGCAAGAGTGCAGGAACACGTCCTTGACAAACAGCCGGACCTTGTTTTCGTTGAGTTTTCGGTAAACGACAGCAGTTCGCCCCTATTTATGGAAACATACGAGAGCCTTGTAAGACGTCTGCTGAAAGCTGAGAGCGTCAAGGCGGTTGTGCTTATAAACAATCTTTTTTACGATACAGGCACAAATGCACAGGGTATACATAACGCTATCGGTCTGCACTATGACCTGCCTATCGTCAGCGTAAGAAATTACATTTTCCCTGAGATACAGCTTGGCAACGTTTGTCTTGCAGACTACACAGCGGATATGCTCCACCCTACAGACTTAGGTCACAAGATGATAGCTGACCTTATCTGCAATCTGCTTGATACAGAATATTCATACTATAAAAAGCTCGGTGCAGAGAAGAAGCCTGCACTTCCTGAGCCATTTACAGCAAGCAGATATGAGGACGCACAGCGTTTTCAGAACTATAGCTGTTCGCCTGTTATGGAGGGCTTTGAGCCTGATACTCATGCGGCAGAGCAGTGGAGTGACCCATTCAAAGGCGGCTGGATAGCTCACAAGCAGGGAAGTTGTATTAAATTCAACGTGAGCGGCGGTATTATAATGGTGCAGTACAGAAAGACTATCAACAAGCCTGCGCCTGTTGCATATGCTGTCATAGACGGTGACAGGCAGAACAAGGTTCTTCTTGACGCAAACTTTGACGAGGATTGGGGAGACCTTTGCTGTCTTGAGGAGATATACAGCGGAGCAAAGGGAGAACATACTGTTGAGATAGTTATTGACACAGAGGGTAAAGAAAATAGCGATTTTATGCTTATTTCTGTCATTACAGCAAACAAATAGAAACGTAAACAAGTGAAAAATTTTACTCGAATCTATTGACTTTATGACATAACGATTGTATAATAAATATATATTATTAAATTAGGAGGCATTCACTAATGAACGATTTTTTCAAAATTGCTGACAAGTACCTCAAGCCGGTAACTATCGGTGCAGGTGTTGTTCTGGGTCTTGCAGTTACATATGCAGGCGGTAGCTATCTTTCAGGCATGAGCAAGCTCGCAGGCGGTTTCTACACATTCATGTATGTGCTGTTCTGGATAGCATTTGTTCTTCTTGTTATCTGCGGCATTTATGCACTCTTCAAGAAGTATGCAGGCTCTGTTCCACAGCAGAACGCTCAGCAGACATACGCACAGCCACAGGCTCAGGCCGCACCACAGGGTGAAAAGTTCTGCCCTACTTGCGGAGGTAAAGTTCCGGCTGGAAATCAGTTCTGCCCTAACTGCGGCAACAAGATAAACTGATCTTAAAGTTTTGCAGATAAAACGCCCTTGATTTTCAGGGGCGTTTTTTTGTTAGAAAACGCATAAAAGTATGCCAAATGGGGAATAAATATGTGCAGTTTAGAAAAAGTGAAAAAAATCTCGAAAACCCCTTGACAAATGGGCGGAAAATTGGTATAATAATTAAGTCGTTGCAGGACGATATGAGTTATTAGCTCAGTTGGCAGAGCATTTGACTTTTAATCAAAGGGTCCGGGGTTCGAATCCCCGATAGCTCACCACTAGGGAAATATCCTTAGTCAAGATCACGCCTTACTTTGTTAGGGCGTGATTTTTTTTATGTCTGATGCTACTTACAGATGATGATAAGCGGGCGACCTCAGATTGCCCCTACACTGCATTTATCCAACAAAAAAAGCAGCCCCTGTGGACTGCTTTTTCTGAGCTTTCGCTTGATCCTTATATGACAAAAAACTATCTGACTACGTTAAATGCGCCCATTTGTGGATAAACTGCGCTTTCGCCAAGTTCTTCCTCAATTCTGAGAAGCTGATTGTATTTTGCGACACGCTCACTTCTGCTTGGTGCGCCTGTTTTTATCTGGCAGGTGTTAAGAGCAACTGCAAGGTCAGCGATAGTTGTGTCTGCTGTTTCACCTGAACGGTGTGAAGAAATCGCAGTGTAGCCTGCCTTATGAGCCATTTTGATAGCCTCAAGTGTTTCAGAAACTGAGCCTATCTGATTGAGCTTGATAAGGATAGAGTTGCCGCAGCCAAGGCTGATGCCCTTTGCAAGTCTTTCTGTATTTGTTACGAACAGGTCGTCGCCAACGAGCTGCACCTTGCTGCCAAGTTCCTTAGTGAGAAGCTGCCAGCCCTCCCAATCTTCTTCGTCGAGAGCGTCCTCGATAGAGATGATAGGGTACTTTTCAACAAGTTTCTTCCAGTGTTCGATAAGCTCAGCAGAAGTGAACTTTGTGCCGGCCTTTGGAAGAACGTACTCGCCCTTCTTTGAGCCTTTCCACTCGCTTGAAGCAGCGTCCATTGCTATCATGAAGTCCTTACCCGGCTCATAACCTGCGTTCTTAACAGCTTCGAGTATATACTGGATAGCCTCCTCGTCGCTTGCAAGGTCAGGAGCGAAGCCACCCTCGTCGCCTACAGAAGTAGCAAGTCCCTTTGATTTAAGCAGGGCAGCCAGAGCGTGGAAAACCTCAGCGCACCAGCGGAGTGCTTCCTTAAAGCTTGGAGCGCCAACAGGCATTATCATAAATTCCTGAACGTCAACAGTGTTTGCAGCATGAGCGCCACCGTTAAGAATGTTCATCATAGGAACAGGAAGTCTGTTTCCTGAAATGCCGCCGAGAAATCTGTAGAGAGGAATATCAAGAGAGATAGAAGCCGCTCTTGCAGCAGCGATAGAAACAGCGAGGATAGCATTTGCACCAAGCTTTGACTTATCCTTAGTGCCGTCAGCCTTTATCATAGCCTTATCAACGGCATAGATGTCAGAAGCGTCAAGTCCGCAGACTGCGTCATTGATAGCAGTGTTGATGTTCTCAACTGCTTTTGTAACGCCCTTTCCGCCATATCTGCCCTTATCGCCGTCACGAAGCTCAAGGGCTTCAAACTCGCCTGTTGACGCACCGCTTGGTGCAGTGCCTCTGCCCACTGTTCCGTCTGCGAGATATACCTCAGCTTCAACAGTTGGGTTTCCTCTGGAATCCAGAATTTCACGTCCGATTACTTTTACGATCTCAAGATAGTTCATAATATAAGCTCCTTTTTAATATTATGCAGACTACCCGAACGCACCACCATTCGGGCTGATGACATTTCGCTCTTGTCATCATAGAGAAGTCTGCATGATCTATTCTCACTAGGTTAGTAACTACTAACCACATTTATTTTACCACGCGCGAAGCCGCATGTCAATCTTAGTTAGGCACATCTAACATATTTCATAGGTATGCACAAAAGGTGTACTGCCTACAGGCGTGGCTATTGTCTTTTTGAACAACAGATAAGCTTTGCTAAACTTTTCGTTTGTTATTATTGACAAGCTTTGTGAGAATATTCGTTTTGGGCGTGATCTTATTTATGCTGAAAACCGCACAAAGCATGGTAGGGTAGAAAAAAAGCGGTGCAGAGATCGTTCTCCAACACCGCCTTGATCTATTTCTCACTTTTCACTTGACTCTGCCAGTGCATTCGCCATTCTCAGATCGCTGTCTGTGGTTATCTTGAAATTCATTGCGTCCCCGACAACAAGGTATATATCCTCATTGCAAGATGTAAAAACAGAACAAGTATCCGTCAGCTTTTTGTTTTGCTCCTCGCTAAGCGAATAATAATTCTTCCTCAGCTCCGAAAGTTTGAAAGTTTGCGGAGTTTGCGCCTGATAAAGCTCGCTTCTGTTAAGCGTTTCCCTGACCTTTTCGCCGTCAGATCTTATTATGGTATCAACCGCAGGCATATAAGTTCCGCAGGCTGAATGTTCCCTCATCGCCTCGATATTGTCCTTTATTATCTTCTCCGTCACAAATGGTCTTACAGCGTCATGGGTGAGTATTATGTCCCCCTCATTCTCACCATGTTCAGCGACTATTGCCTCAGCTATGTTCATTACAGTGCCGTTTCTGTCAGCTCCGCCGTCTATGACTCTTATACGCTCTTTGTCTATCCCGAAGCGTTCAAAAAGCTCGTTAGTGTATTCGTGCCAGTCAGGTTTTATGCCCACATAAACCATGTCTATGCTGTCTACCGCAAGAAACGCTCTCACTGTTCTGACGATAACAGGCACTCCGCCTATCTCTATAAACTGCTTTGGTATAACCGCACTTTTTACTCTGGAACCGCAGCCTCCTGCAACTATCCCTGCAAATATCATTTTATCTTCTCCTCATATAAAAAAAGTTCGGGACAGCCGTCCGCCCCGAACTTTATCGTTGTGTATTGAATTTACTTTATTCCGTATTTTTTCAGCAGAGCTTCGATCTTTGTGTGTGGGTCGATGACCTGTGAAATTGACTTGTCATGATTGAGCGATGCAATGAAGTAAGCAATGTACTTAGAGCAGTCTACCTCATAGAACCATGGGCTTGAAAGCAGCTCAGGAGTTCTGTATGTGAGGTTTGTGCCGAATACACCGTCGATGATGCCGTCAGCATAAGCCTTGTTGAATGCTTCAAGACCGTTAGTGAAAATTGGATAAGTAGCATAGCAGTAGATCTTGTTAGCTTTACGCTTTTTAAGCTCTACAGCGATATCCAGCATAGACTCGCCTGATGAGATGATGTCGTCAGCGATGAAAACGTCCTTGCCGGCAACGTCATTACCCATATACTCGTGAGCAACGATAGGGTTTCTGCCGTCGATGATAGTTGAATAATCTCTTCTCTTATAGAACATACCAAGGTTTACGCCCAGAACGGAAGCATAGTACATATTTCTGTTGATAGCGCCCTCGTCAGGGGATATTATCATGAAGTGATCCTTGTCAGGTCTGAAATCTGAAAGGTTTTTAAACATTGCCTTGAGAACCTGATAGGAAGGGATTATGTTGTCAAGACCCATGAGCGGAACAGCATTCTGTACTCTTGGGTCGTGAGCGTCAAAAGTAAGGATATTTGAAACGCCCATAGACTGAAGCTCCTGAAGAGCAACTGCACAGTCAAGAGATTCTCTGTAGTTTCTTCTGTGCTGTCTGCCGCCGTAAAGGGAAGGCATGATGATGTTTATTCTGTGAGCCTTACCGCCTGCAGCCTGAATTATTCTTTTAAGATCCTGATAATGATCGTCAGGCGACATACTGTTTTCCCTGCCGAAATAGTTGTATGTGCAGCTATAGTTTCCTACGTCGCAGAGAATGAAAAGATCGTCGCCTCTGATAGATGACTTGATAAGACCCTTGCCGTCGCCGGAAGAAAATCTTGGACAAACAGCCTCAACAAGGAAAGTATCCTTAACAAATTCGTTTTCGTTAGCCCATTTTGTAAGATAACCGTCTACCTTCTTGCCAAGCTCGGAAGCGCCTGCCATAGCGATAAGACCAAGCGGTGCAACTCTTGAGTCATTGTCGAACAATACATTGTCAGCATTACCCATTATTATCATATCCTCCAATACTAATTGTTGTCTGACCTCAGGTCAGTACGAAACATACCAATATACATATATTATACTTTATAAATCCCGATTTTACAATAGTTTTTTCGCAAATAATAAATTTTTCTCACTTTTCACAAAAAACACACTGTTACTGCGGCACATTTAGACACAAAAATCAAGTAAACGTTTCCTAACCGCACGACAGGTAAACTTTTTTTGCATATATAAAAAAGTCCTTGCGTTTTTGGATAAAATGATATATAATAAAATAGAATAGGTATGTGTGCAGTATATTGCACACAACTGACAGAATTATTAAAGGAGTTAATGACATGACAAAAGCACAAAGATATTTCATGGAAATAAAGGATAAGAGAGTAGCGTTCATAGGAACGGGCGTAAGCCATCTGGAGCTTATAAAGCTTTTTCTCTCGAAGGGCATAAGATGCGTTGTCTGCGACAAAAAGACAGAGGACGAATTTGATGAGCTTATCTATGAGGAGCTTTCCGCAAAGGGCTGTGAGTTCTCATTGGGCGAGCATTATCTTGATATCATCTTCAATTGCGATATAGTTTTCAGAACACCCGGTATGTACTATAATGATGAAACTATCACAAAGGCAAGAAAAGCAGGTGTTGCCATTACATCAGAAATGGAAACTTTCTTTGACCTCTGCCCATGCAAGATATACGGCGTAACAGGTTCAGACGGAAAGACTACTACTACCACACTTATCAGCGAAATGCTCAAAGCCGAGGGCAAGCGTGTCCATATCGGTGGAAATATCGGCAAGGCTCTTCTGCCTATAGTTGAAACAATGTCCGACAGTGACGTTGCAGTAGTTGAGCTTTCAAGCTTCCAGCTTATCTCAATGAGACAGTCGCCAAACGTTGCCGCAATCACAAACATCACTCCAAACCACCTGAACGTTCATGGAACAATGGAGGAGTATATCGGTGCAAAGGCCAACCTTATCGCTCATCAGAACGGCTATTCAAGAACTGTCCTCAACGAAGATAACGAGGAAACAATAAAGCTTGCAGATATGGTAAGAGGAAAACTCGTTACTTTCTCCCTTAAGCACCCTGTTCAGACAGGCGCATATCTTAATGACGACGGTATGCTTTGCTACACGGAAAAGGGCAGAACTACAGAGATAGTACACAAGGACGATATAAGGATACCCGGTATCCACAACGTTGCGAACTATCTCACAGCTATCGCCGCAGTATGGGGCGAGGTATCTATCCAGAGCATAGTTCAGGTAGCAAAGAACTTCGGTGGCGTTGAGCATAGAATTGAATTTGTAAGAGAGATAGACGGTGTTAAGTGGTATAACGATTCTATCGCAACAAGCCCTACAAGAGTCATCGCAGGACTTAATTCATTTAATCAGAAGCTTATTGTTATCGCAGGCGGCTATGACAAGAAGATACCTTTCGAGCCTCTTGCAGAGCCTGTGAACAAGAATGTAAAAATACTCATTCTTCTTGGTGCAACAGCCGATAAGATAGAAAAGGCTGTTACAGAAAGCCCGCTCTATCCTGAAAGCGGTCTTAAGATAGTAAGAGTAAAGACACTTGAAGAAGCTGTTCTTACAGCACAGAAAATGGCTGAAAAGGGCGATGTTGTCACACTTTCACCAGCCTGTGCAAGCTTTGACCTCTATCCTAACTTTGAGGCAAGAGGCAGACATTTCAAGCGACTTGTGAACGAACTCTAATTTTATAAAAAGCAGGGATATGTATTATGGATACATTTGAGATACTGTCACAGCTATGCTCTGCGGCAGGTGTATCAGGAGCGGAAGGCTCAGCGGCGAAAACTGCGGCAAAGCTCCTTGAAAAATACGGCGAAGTCACCTTGGATAACGCTCTTGGCAGTGTTATCTGCAAGGTCGGAAGCTGGGAGGACGGCAAGCCTGTTATGCTTCTTGACGCCCATATAGACGAGATAGGCATGATAGTCACATATATCACAGAGGACGGCTTTTTGAAAATATCAGGCTGTGGCGGCCTTGATACAAGGCTTCTTTTGGCTCAGCAGGTGACAGTTTACGGCAAAGAAAAGCTCACAGGCATCGTGACTTCAACTCCGCCTCACCTTGAAAAAGACAGCTCTGTCGCACCTGACCTTGACAGCGTTTTCATAGATATAGGTTTCACGAGCCGTGAAAATGCAGCAAAGTATGTTTCCCTTGGTGACAGAGTGCTTATAGAAAACAAAGCCGAAAAGTTCGCAGGAAGCCGTGTGACATCTAAAGCAATTGACGACAGGTCAGGCTGTGCGGCTATCCTAAAGACTTTGGAGCTTCTCAATGGTCAGCAGACAGCTTATAATATCGCAGTGTGCTTTTCAACTCAGGAAGAAGTTGGCGAGCGTGGTGCAAAAACAGCCGCATATGACATCAGTGCAGACTATGCGATAGTGGTGGATGTTTCCTTTGCTAAGACCCACTATGAGAGTGAGGAAGAGTGCGGCATAATGGGCAAGGGAGCGATGATAGGCATTGCTCCGTCCCTTTCACGAGAGATGTCAGATAGCTTTATTAGCCTTGCAGAAGAAAAGGACATACCATATCAGCTTGAAGTCATGAGCGGAAAAACAGGTACGAACGCTGACGCTATCGGTGTGAGCGGAAGCGGAACAAAAGCCGTTACCATATCCATTCCGGAAAAGCATATGCACACGCCTGTTGAGATAGTTGATATTGAGGATATTGATAATACGGCTCTGCTTATTGCAGAATATCTGAAAAGAGTGTAGATATTTATGTTGGATAAACTGAAAGACCTCTGCCTCCTTGACGGCATTTCAGGCGACGAGGGAGCGGTAAGAGAATATATAATAGATAAAATAGGCGATAAAGCTGAAATAATGGTGGATAACCTTGGCAATGTCATAGCTTTCTGTAAGGGCAAAAAGACGCCTAAAAACAAGATAATGGTGTCTGCTCATATGGACGAGGTTGGCATGATAGTCACCTATGTGAATTCTGACGGCACGCTGAAAGTTTCATCAGTTGGCGGTGTTGACCCAAGAGTTGTTTTCGGCAGACGTGTCAAAATCGGCAGGAATAACGTCCTTGGCGTTGTGGGCGGAAAGGCTATCCATAATCTCACTGCCGAGGAGAGAAAAAAGTCTGTGCCTTTTGATAAGCTTACCATAGATATAGGTGTTGACAGCCGTGAGGAAGCCTTAAAGCTTGTGCGCCTTGGTGACAGCGTGAGATTTGTTTCCGATTTTGTGGAGTTCGGCGAGGGCTTCGTGAAGTGCAAGGCTATAGACGACAGAGCAGGCTGTGCAATAATGCTCAGAATGATAGAAGAGGACGTGGAGTATGACACATATTTCACCTTCGTGGTGCAGGAGGAAATAGGTCTGCGTGGCTCGACCTGTGCGGCGTTCACTGTTGCGCCTGATTATGCAGTGGTGCTTGAATCCACAACTGCGGCGGATATTCCATCGGCTTCTGGAGAGAAAAGGGTATGTGAGCTTGGAAAAGGTCCTGTTGTTTCATATATGGACAGACACACAATGTATGACCGTGAGCTTTATGAGCTTGCATTTTCTGTTGCAGAAGAGAACGGAATATCATGCCAGACCAAAACAATGGTGGCAGGAGGAAATGACGCAGGTGCGATACACGTTTCCCGCGGCGGCGTAAAGACAGCCGCAGTGTCGCTCCCTTGCAGATATCTTCATTCTCCAAGCTGCGTGATAAATAAGGCGGACTTTGAGAACGCTTATGTTCTTACAAAATTGATCTTGGATAGGACTTATAACAAATGATCTATGAAACCAAAGAGATCAGCTCAGAGCTTCTGAGCGGTCTTAAACCTAACAATTATACAAGGCGTATAAAGTCGCATTTTGCGGCATACGGCACAGGGTATGATTTTCTGCACTTCTATGCCGTTGAGGAAAGCGGGGAAAAGCTTGGTATCATATCAGTATTCAACGCCTCTATGATGATATCGACTTTCAAGGATAAGAAATTCGACGATAAGGTATTGGGCGAGCTTGCAGGGTTCATTCTTATGAATAAGCCTGCCGCCGTGGAGTTCGAGGCGGAGTATTCAGACAAGCTTGCAGAATTCACTAAGGCAGAGTATAAGGGTGACAAGCGTACGGAGTTCAGCTTTGTTGCAAAGAACGATATTCCGCCCCTTGACGTGAACGAGCTTCCAAAACTCGATGATGTTTTCAGGATACTCGCACCGTGTTTCCCTGCCATAAAAAATTCCTATGAGCTGTGGCTCACGGATACTTCCCACAGAGTAAGGAGAGGACTTTCACAGTCATTCCTGCTAGGTGATTACACCACTGCCACCATACAGTATATCATAGATGGAGTAGCACTTGTGGGACACGTTGGAACGATACCCGAGGAGCGTGGAAAGTTCCATGCAAGACAGCTTTTGTATTGGATAGGTGAAAAGCTCACACAGGACGGTTTTCAGGTGAGATTATTTGCAAGACCCCATAGAGTGAGTTATTATGAGGAGATAGGCTTTAAAGCCTGCGGAATAGATCTTGTATTGGAGAGAATTGAAAATGAATGAATGTATATTTGATATAGACCCAAAGCTTTTATCTCTTGCTTCACAGGCAGAGAATGAGTGCAGGGAGATGTTTGACAAAATAGACAGCAACGCCGAGTATAACGGACAGAAAGTGCTGAAAGCTTTTATCGACAACCGTGTGAGCGAGGGCTGTCTTAAAGGCACAACAGGTTACGGATACGGCGACATGGGTAGAGATACTATAGACAAGGTGTTCGCTCAGGCGCTTGGCGGCGAAGACGCTTTGGTAAGACACACTTTTGTGAATGGCACTCATGCACTATCTACCGCGCTTTTCGGCGTGCTTAGAAGCGGAGACACAATGCTTGCCTGCACAGGAAAGCCATATGATACTCTTGAGGAGATAATCGGTATCAGAGGCGAAAAGGGCAGCGGCTCACTTCTTGATTTCGGTGTAAAGTATGAGCAGGTAGACCTTGTGGACGAGTTGTGTCCTGATTATGACGAGATAGCAAAGAAAGCCGTTGGCGCAAAGATAGCGTATATCCAGCGTTCAAGAGGCTATTCTCTCAGACCGTCACTGACAGTTGAGATAATCGGAAAGATAGCAGAAACAGCAAAGAAAGCTAATCCTGATATAATCGTCATGGTGGATAACTGCTACGGTGAGTTTGTTGAAAGAAAAGAGCCGCTGAGCGTTGGCGCAGATATCATAATAGGCTCGCTTATAAAAAATCCGGGCGGTGGAATTGCTTCTACAGGCGGATATATCTGCGGCAGAGCAGACCTTGTGGAAAAGTGTGCCGACAGGCTCACCTGTGTTGGCATGGGCAAGGAAGTTGGCTGTTCACTTAACCAGAACAGAGAAATGCTCCTTGGCTTTTTCATGGCACCGCAGGTGGTGGCTTCTGCTCTTAAAACATCAGTTTTCGCCTGCCGTTTCTTTGAAAAGCTTGGCTATAAGACTCTCCCTGAAAGCGGCGAAACAAGAACTGATATAATCGCATCTATACTTCTTGAAAACGAGGAAAACCTCGTGGCTTTCTGTCAGGGAATACAGAAAGGCTCACCGGTTGACAGCTATGTTACCCCTGAGGCATGGGATATGCCGGGTTATGACAGCAAGGTTATAATGGCGGCAGGAGCATTCACAATGGGTGCGTCCATAGAGCTTTCAGCAGACGCACCTATAAGACCGCCGTTTGCCGCATGGCTGCAAGGCGGTATCACATACCCAACAGGCAAAGCAGGCGTTATGCTTGCCGCACAGGAGATGTATAACAAAGGTTTACTTAGAATATAAGATTTGACTAGAAAGGAATGATATTCAATGGCAGAGATATTCAGCGTTACTGTCGAGGAGATAATCAAACAGCTCAACATGGAGATAATCTATGCTCCTGAGAACATCAGCAGCCTTGTTGTTACTGAGAATGATTGTAACAGACCTGGACTCCAGCTTATGGGATTTTATGAGTATTTCAATGCAGAGCGTGTTCAGATATGCGGAAATATGGAGTTTGCTTATCTTGCTTCACTTGACGAGAAAACAAGATATGAGAGGATAGACGCTCTTTTTGCTACAAAGATACCGCTTTTTATCGTGGCAAGAGGTCATGAGCTTTACCCTGAAATGGTTGAGATAGCTAAGAAATACGGTGTACCTATCGCAAGAACTCAGGACAGCACAACAGCATTTATCGCCGCACTTATCGGATATTTGAACGTTGAACTTGCTCCAAGAATAACACGCCACGGCGTTCTTATCGAAGTATACGGCGAGGGTATCCTTATTGTGGGCGAGAGTGGTGTTGGTAAGAGCGAGACCGCTATCGAGCTTGTAAAGAGAGGTCACAGACTTGTGGCTGACGACGCCGTTGAGATAAGAAAGACATCAAACAGAACGCTTGTCGGCTCATCGCCTGATAATATCCGTCACTTCCTCGAACTGAGAGGTATCGGTATCATCAACACAAGACGTCTGTTCGGTATGGGTGCTGTAAAGGTAAGCGAGAAGATAGACCTTATTGTAGAGCTTGAGCCATGGGACAGCACAAAGATATACGACAGAATGGGTGTAGACAATGAGTATACTACAATTCTCGGCATAAAGATACCGAGCCTTACAATTCCTATAAAGCCGGGCAGAAACCTTGCTGTTATCCTTGAAGTTGCGGCTATGAACAACCGTCAGAAGAAAATGGGTTATAACGCTGCCGCTGAACTTTTGCAGAATCTTGGTCTGCAAATGGACAAGAAAGACAAGGTCAAGAACTGGGATAATTTCTAAAAACACGCATATACTTTTTTAAATAGGAGATAGATCATAATGCACTTACAAGGAGATATGCACACGCACACTATAGCTTCAACTCATGCTTACTCCACCATAACAGAGAACTGCCAGTGGGCTGAAAAATACGGAATGAAAGGCATAGCAATGACAGACCATGCCATGAAAATGCCTGATTCGCCACATATCTGGCACTTTGTGAACCTTGGCATACTGCCGAGAAAGATAAACGGGATAACCATCCTCAGAGGTATAGAGGCTAACCTTGTGAGCGATGACGGAGAGCTTGATACCAGCGAAAAGCTGCTTTCAGGACTTGAATGGGTGGTGGCGTCTATGCACAGTGCCTGCTATACTCCCTCGACACCCGAGAACCACACTAAAAGCTGGCTGAAAGTCGCACAGAACCCTCAGGTGGATGTTATAGGTCACTGCACCACCGCACCTTTTATGTTCGATTATGAAAAGGGCGTAAAGGCGTTCAAGGAGTACGGCAAGCTTGTGGAGATAAACGAAAGCTCATTTGCGTGCAAAAGGTCGCCCAGAAGAAACGTAGTGGAGCTTTTGAAGCTTTGCAAAAAGTATGAAGTGCCTGTGGTCTTTGATTCAGACTGCCATTTCTGTCAGCTTATCGGTCAAACACCGAAAGTGGCAAAGATAGCGGAGGAACTTGATTTTCCTGAGAAGCTTATCATGAACAGTGATTGGGAAAAGATAAGGGAATATGTTCTTGCGAAAAGACCAAACCTCGATATTTAAAACGATGAAAGGAGAAGCCCTCACAAGGGCGTTTTACAGATATATATGAATACACAAAAGCTGCTTGATCTTGCCTCAGAGCTTGAATGTAATGTTGTCTACAACGAGCCGCTTTCAAAGCATACCACATTCCGCACCGGTGGAGCGTGTACCGCAATGGTGGATATAAGCTCGGAGGAAAGCCTTGCAAAACTTGTTAGAGCCGCACACGAATGGAACGTAAGATATATTGTTGTTGGAAACGGCTCGAATCTTTTATTTGACGATAAGGGCTATGAGGGCGTGGTGTTCCTCATGGGTCAGTCAGTGGACGAGATAAAAATGATGAACGAAAACACCATATACGCCGAGGCTGGGTGCAGCCTTATAAAGCTGTGCAGATTCGCTCTTGAGCATAACCTCACAGGACTTGAGTTTGCCTATGGCATACCGGGAACTGTGGGCGGTGCTATATATATGAACGCAGGAGCTTATGACGGTGAGATCAAAAACGTTATAACCTCTGCAAACTCCGTGAGGGCAGACGGTACTGTACATACCACAGAGGCAAATAAAATGGCTCTTGCTTATCGCAGCAGCTGTTATCAGAAAAACGGCGAAGTCATAACCTCAGGAGTATTCAGACTTGAGGCAGGAGCGTATGACGATATTCAGGACAAAATGGTGGAGCTTATGGGCAGACGCCGTTCAAAACAGCCACTTGAATATCCAAGTGCAGGGTCGACTTTTAAAAGACCTGAGGGACAGTTTGCAGGAAAGCTCATTGAGGATTGTGGTCTGAGGGGATACACAGTCGGAGGAGCACAGGTGTCTGAAAAGCACTGCGGTTTTGTGGTGAACAAGGGCGGTGCAACAACTGAGGATATTATGTCGGTGATAAGACACGTTCAGCACATTGTCAAAGAGCAGACAGGCTATCTTCTTGAATGTGAGGTAAAGATAATACCTTACAAGGAATAATTTAAATAGGGATCAATAAGTGATGATTTTTTTCAGCTTTGTAAGAAAGGAATGAACGTTATGCAGTTTGTGATAATTACTGGTATGTCAGGATCGGGAAAATCAAGTGCCGTGAATGTGCTTGAAGATATAGGATATTACTGCGTTGATAATATGCCGCCTGAGCTTATCCCAAAGTTTGCAAACATATGCAGTCAGTCTGACGGAAAAATAGACAAGGTAGCGTTTGTTGTTGATATAAGAGGCGGCGACCTTTTTCTGAAGCTTCAAGACACAGTAAAGCAGCTTCAGGGCGAGGGCGTGAGTCTTAAAATACTTTTCCTTGACAGCTCAGATGACGTTATTGTGAGAAGATACAAGGAAACAAGAAGAAAGCACCCTCTTGACGAGGTGTCATATGGAAACATAAGAAAAGCTATTGAAACTGAGCGTGAGATATTAAGACCTATAAAAGCACAGGCTGATTTTTATATAGACACGTCCAGAAGCTCAACAGCTCAATTTAAGGAAAGGCTTTATTCCATATTCCTTGGAAACGACGAGTTTATGCATATTGATGTTCAGTCGTTCGGGTTCAAGTTCGGTGCAATGAGCGAGGGCGACCTTGTATTTGACGTAAGGTGTTTGCCTAATCCGTTTTATGTGCCTGAGCTTAAGAACAAAACAGGTCTTGACAAGGACGTTTATGATTATGTTTTGAGCTTTGACGAAGCCAAAGTGCTTCTAGGCAAGCTAACAGATCTTATCGACTATCTTATACCTCTCTATGAAAAAGAGGGCAAGTCACAGCTTGTTATAGCGTTCGGCTGTACGGGCGGAAAGCATAGGAGCGTTACCTTTGCAGAAGCAGTTGCGGAGCATCTGAGAAAGCAAGGTCACAGGATAAGAATAACACACAGAGATATAAATAATCAGTAAGGCGGTTTGAAAGTTGGAGGACGTATCCTTTTCATACAGAGCAAAAGAAGAAATAATCAGCAAGATAAATTCAAAGCCAAAGGCTGACGTGTGCATGATGGGTATGCTCACGTACTGTAACTGCCTGTCAGATGATGAGATATCTTTTCTCACTGAAAACAAAGCGGTAGCAGACTTTTTCGTGTTGAACACCGGCAGGATAACCGGTAATGAAAACGCAGTGTTAGTCACAGAGCAGAAAAAGCGAAACGGCGTTGTGCTTTATGCTTTGGATATTCCTGAGCGTGAGGACAGGCTCACACTTCTTGACTATTTCAGAATGGATAAGAGCAGGCGTTTGGAAGAAGCTGACCTGCCTAAAGAGAAGTTTTACCCACAGCTCGTGGCCGGGATATTTCTTGCCTGCGGTTCGGTGAACAATCCTGAGAAAAAATATCATATGGAGTTCGTTATGCCAACGATAGAGCTTTGCAATGATTTTGGTATGCTGCTTATAGATAATTACGATATCACTCCAAAGCACGTTGAACGTAAGAACGCACAGATAGTTTACATAAAAGAGTCTGAGAATATCATAGATATGCTTACTCTTATGGGTGCGCCTATGTGTTCGCTTGAACTTATGAACGTAAAAATGATGAAAGATATGCGCAACAAGATAAACCGAGCGGTGAACTGCGATAATGCCAATATAGAGAAGTCGCTGAAAGCAGCGGAAAAGCAGATAAGCGATATCGAGCTTATAGACGAGACAGTGGGGCTTTATTCTCTTCCTGATAATTTGCAGGAGATAGCTGAGCTTAGATATAATAATCCTGACTTCAATCTTAAAGATCTTGGTGCAGCCATAGATCCTCCTATCTCACGTTCGGGGGCAAACCACAGATTGCAGAAGATAGCAGAGATAGCTGACAGGATAAGAGTTGAAAAAGGTCTTGCACTGAAAGAGGAATAAAAATGCCTGAGTTTGTACATCTACATCTTCATAGTGAATATTCGCTCCTTGACGGCGCTTGCCGTATCAAGGAGCTTGTTTTGCGTGTAAAGGAGCTTGGACAGAAAGCGGTTGCGGTCACAGACCATGGAAATATGTTTGCGGCAGTGGAGTTTTACAACGAGTGCCTTGCCCATGGAATAAAGCCTATAATAGGCTGTGAGGTGTATGTTGCACCAAGAACACGATTTGACAAGCTAGCGAAGATAGACAGTTCGCCTTACCACCTTGTGCTTCTGTGCGAAAACAACGAGGGTTATCAAAATCTTATAAAGCTTGTGTCGGCGGCATATACAGAGGGCTTTTACAGCAAACCGAGAGTAGATGTTGAATTGCTTGAAAAATATCATAATGGGCTTATCTGCTTGTCGGCTTGTCTTGCGGGTGAGATACCCAGAAAGCTTACCAATGGCGATTATGAGGCTGCAAAGCAGACTGCTCTTAAATATCGTGATATATTTGGCAGGGATAATTACTTTATAGAGCTTCAAAATCATAAGTTTGCAGACCAGCAGAGAATATTGCCTATGCTTATAAAGCTTTCACGAGAAACAGGAATACCGATGGTCTGCACTAATGACGCACACTATCTCAGACGTTCAGACGCTAATGCGCAACGTGTATTAATGTGTATCTCAACAGGCACGACACTAGACGACCCAAGCAGGCTTGAATTTCCGACGGACGAGTTCTATGTAAAGTCGTCTGATGAAATGGCGGAGCTTTTTCCCTCTCAGCCTGAGTCGCTGGAGAATACAGTAAAGATAGCTGACAGATGTAATGTAAGCTTTGAGTTTGGCAAAACAAAGCTTCCGTATTTCCATATAGACGGTGTTTCAGATAACGAAAAGTTTCTTCGTGATATGTGCATGAAAGGGCTTTATAAACGTTATGAAAAGCCAACAAAAGAGGCTTTGAAACGTGTTGACTATGAGCTTGACGTTATAACGAGAATGGGATATACTGACTATTATCTTATCGTATGGGATTTTGTTCACTATGCAAAGACCCATGGTATACCTGTTGGCTGCGGACGTGGCTCAGGTGCAGGAAGCCTTTGCGCTTATTGCATAGGCATAACGGGTATAGACCCGCTAAAATATGATCTGCTTTTTGAACGTTTTCTTAATCCAGAAAGAGTTTCCATGCCTGACTTCGATATAGATTTCTGCATGGAGGGCAGACAGCGTGTTATTGATTACGTTGTGGGAAAATACGGCTCTGACCATGTGGCGCAGATTGCGACCTTTGGTACGCTTGCGGCAAAGCAGGCAGTGAGAGACGTGGCAAGAGCAATGGGTCTGCCTTATCAGACAGGAGATATGCTTGCAAAGAAGATACCAAGAGGTCAGCCACTGAAATATTCCATTGAGAATATACCTGAGCTTAGTTCCCTTTATAAGACTGATATGAAGATACGACAGCTTCTTGATATTGCCATGAGCGTGGAGGGTATGCCACGAAATGTATCTACCCACGCAGCAGGCGTTGTTATCACAAAAGAGCCTGTGGATTTTTATGTGCCGCTCTATGCCCGTGACGGTCAGGTGTCAACTCAGTATACAATGACAGTGCTTGAACGATTGGGACTTCTTAAAATTGATTTTCTCGGACTCCGCAACCTTACCATTATAGACCACTGCCGAAAGCAGGTGATAGAAACTCACCCTGATTTTGACTTGGAGAAGATACCTCTTGATGACAAGAAGGTATATGAAATGCTGTCACAGGGCAAAACGGAGGGCGTTTTCCAGTTTGAAAGTGCAGGAATGACTGCGACTGTCATGAAGCTTCGCCCTGAAAGATTAGAGGACCTTATCGCTGTTATCTCTCTTTACCGCCCAGGACCTATGGACTCGATCCCAACATATATCCGAAACCGCCATGAACCTGACAGGATAGTGTATAAGCACCCATTGCTCAAAGGCATACTTGAAGTGACATACGGCTGTATAGTTTATCAGGAGCAGGTAATGCAGATATTCCGCACTCTCGCAGGATATTCATACGGCAGAGCGGATATCGTAAGGCGAGCAATGGCTAAAAAGAAAGCGGCTGTTTTGGAAAACGAGCGAAAAGCGTTTATCTACGGTGAGAAAGGGCAGTGCTGTGGTGCAGTGGCAAACGGTGTGCCCGCTAATGTGGCTAATGAGATATTTGACGAAATGACCTCTTTTGCAAGCTATGCCTTTAACAAATCCCATGCGGCGGCTTATGCAACTATCGCATATCAGACAGCGTATTTAAAATGTCATTTCTATAAAGAATACATGGCGGCACTTATGACTATCACGCTTCTTGACAGCACCGATAAGCTTTACGGTTATATTGCAGACGTGAGCAAAAACGGTGTGAAGATATTGCCGCTGGATATAAATAAGAGCGAAAGCGGTTTTGTGGCAGAGCCTGAGGGAATACGCTTTGCACTTCTTGCGGTTAAGTCACTTGGTGAGGGGGCTATCGACAGGATAGTTTCTGAGCGTAAATCAGGTGGAGCGTTTCGTTCGCTTCAAGACTTTTGTACACGAGTTTCGGGCAGAGATATCCACCTGAGAACAGTGGAAGCACTTATAAAGAGTGGAGCTTTTGACGGTTTTGGATACACCAGACGTGAACATCTCAATGCTTGCGAGGACATAATGAAAAGCGTAACTCGGTCAGACGGAAGTGTGATCGAGGGTCAACTTGACTTGTTTGGCATGGGTGCTGCTTTGCCAATGGAAAAGAAGATAGAACGCTGCGGCGAGTTTGACGAACAGCAGCTTCTTGAATTTGAGCATGAAGCTCTTGGTATGTATATATCCGCCCACCCTATAGACCGCTTTGAGTGTGTGATTTCAGCTGCAAGGTGCGTCACCTCTGCACAGCTCATAAAAGCCTGTACAGATGAGGGCGGAATGGCAGATAAACGTTTTGCTGATGGGGCGGAAGTAGACTATGCAGGAATGGTCAGGGGCAGAAAAATGCTAAAGACCAAAAAAGGCGATATGATGTGTTTTGTGGAGCTTGAAGACAAGTTCGGAACATTAGAGATAGTGGTTTTTCCGTCAGTTTTTCAAACTATGGGAGGCCTTATAAAAGACAGAGCGCTTCTACACGTCAAAGGCAAGATATCATGCAAAGAGGAAGAAGAACCTAAGATACTTGCGGATATGCTCGAGCCTGTCGATAGATTTTGCTCATTACAGCTTCAAAGGGATATTTGCGTAAGGCTTGTTTCAAGAGATACAGAGGGCATAAAGGCTGTTAGAACTATAGCCGAGAAATACAGAGCACAGACTGGTTCAAAGTTTGCGGTATTTTTCAGCGATATTCGCAAAATGACAGGCATAAAGTCTGTTCATGCTGTGAAAATGTGTCCTGAACTGCTTGTCGAACTTGAAAACAGACTGGGTGCTGAGAACGTGGTATTTATGGACAGAAAAGGAGAATAAAAATGGAGCCAAGAACATATAAGGTAACAAAAATTGACGGCGATTATGCACATCTTCTCAATGTGGACACAGGCGAAGATCTTCTTATGGCAAGAGCGCTTTTGCCTGACGAAACAGACGAGGGAACAATGCTTCACTGGGAAAATTTCATTTATACGGTAATAGAATAAGTGTATTTATGAAATTCTTGTGAAAAGTATGGAAATCTGCACAGGAATGTGATATACTATATTATTATCGTGTTATCACGAAAAAATTTTAGCGTGAAAACGCTTGAAGGAGTAATCAAATGGCTGTATCTTATAGTAGGGAAGAACTCGGCAGAGGGATATCTCTTACAAGAATATATGACAAGAAATTCAAGTCAAACTGCGTGAAGATAGCATTTATATCACCGCTGGACGAAAAAACAGCCTGCGTAAATGCAATGCTTCAAACAGTGCTTGTGACATCAAATGCGGAGATACCTTCACGAACAAAGCTTACATCTACACTCACAGGACTTTACGGCTCTAGTATCGGTACGAACTGCGGTACAATAGGCGATTATCAGTCTGTGGGACTGTCTGCAAGCTTTATTGGTGACGATTATACTATAGACGGCGAAGTAATATCCGTTCAGGTGGTAAGACAGCTTCTCAATTGTCTGCTAAGACCGCACCTTGTTGACGGAAAGTTCTGTGAGAAGTATTTTACTTTGAGAAAGCAGGAGCTTATCGACGCTATTGTTGCCACTGTCAATGACAAGCGTGGCTATGCACTATTGCAGGCAAAAAAGGTCATATTTGAGGGCGAGCCTGCGGCTGTGTCTGCAATTGGAACTGTGGAGCTTGCTGAGAACATAACTCAGGAGGATTTATTAAGACAACACAAAAAGCTTCTTGAAAGTGCAAAGATAGAGATAACCATATCAGGCGGTGGAAACACAGCTGCTGCTGAAAAGCTTATAAGAGATGAAATGGCTGCCCTCGAAAGAGTTTCGCCTGTGGAGAAAATAGACTACAGACACAATTCACCTGCAAAGGCAGAGCCTGTTTATAGAGAGCTTAAAATGCAGGTAAGCCAAAGCAAAATGGTCATGGCATTCAAGTCTGATTATGAGGATATCTACACCGCAAAGCTTTTCTGTATGCTTCTCGGAGCAACGCCTTTTTCAAAGCTTTTTGCAAATGTGAGAGAGAAGCTCAGCCTTTGCTATTATTGTTCCTCCGCATATGCCGACAGAAAGGGCACGCTTTTTATCGACAGTGGAGTTGAAAGCTGCAATATCGAAAAGGCAAAGAAAGCTATCGAAGAACAGCTCGAAGCCATATGTAATGGCGATTTTACAGATGAGGAGCTTGAAAACACAAAGAAATCTCTTTGCGGCGGCTTCAAGTCGAACTATGACAGCATATATGATATCATGGGCTGGTATGCGGCACAGAACACACGAAACACGGCGTTTACTCCGGAGGAGATAAACGAGCGGATAGCAAAGCTTACCCGTGAGGACATAATAAGCTGTGCAAAGACTTTTAAGCCTGATACTGTTTTCGTGATCAGGGGCGAGGAAGAGGAGGACTGTGATGAATAAGGAGATCGTAAAGAGCGAACGACTGGGCGAGAGCTACAGCGTGTATCATCACCCGTCAGGACTTGATGTGCTTGTGTGGAAAATGGAGGGCTTCACAACTACAGAAGCCATATTTGCCACAAAGTACGGCTCAATTTACAACTGTTTCAAGACCAAGGACAGCAAAGATTTCATCACTGTGCCTGAGGGCATCGCTCACTTTTTGGAGCATAAGCTTTTTGAAAACGAGGATACAGATGTTTTTGACTTATATGCAAAAACTGGTGCCAACGCAAATGCTTTCACTTCCTTTGACGAAACTGCGTATACTTTCAGCTGTTCTGAAAACTGGGAGGATTCTCTTGAAATACTTCTTGACTTTGTTCAGAAGCCATATTTTACAGAGCAATCTGTGGCTAAGGAGCAGGGAATAATCGGTCAGGAGATAAAAATGTGTGCAGATTCTCCTGAAAGACAGTGCTTTTATAATCTGCTGAGAGCAATGTATGTAAATCACCCTATAAAGATAGATATTGCAGGAACTGTTGATACTATCGCTGAGATAACCCCTGATCTTCTTTATAAGTGTTACTACACTTTCTATAATCTTCACAACATGGTCCTTGCCATTGCAGGAAATGTTGACGAGGATAAGGTCATGGAAATATGCGATAAAATGTTGAAGCCATGCGAGAATATGGAGCTTGAAACAAAGCTTCCTGATGAGCCTGAGAATGTAGCGCAGAAAAAGATATTTCAGAGCTTTCCTGTGGGTCTGCCGCTTTTCAATATCGGTTTCAAGTGCAAGCCTTATGAGGGCAGAGAACTTTTCAAAAAGGCTGGAACAGCGTCAGTTGCACTTCATCTGCTTATAGGCTCGTCTTCGCCACTTTATAAGCAGCTTTTTGATGACGGACTTATCAATTCTCAGTTTGGTGTCGAAGTGTTCACAAGTGGTGGAGTATTCTCTCCAATAATATCAGGTGAATCCCATGACCCCGAAGAACTTTATCGCCGTTATCTAGCTGAGATAGAACGTGTAAAGACAGAGGGCTTTGACAAGTCGCAGTTTGATATGATAAAGCGTTCTATGTACGGTGAAATAGTAAGAGGAATGAATAATCCTGAAAGAGCAGCAGATTATCTTGCAGAAAGCTATTTTGAAAACTCTGACGCTTTCTATGAAGCACAGGTGCTTGCAGAAATGACTGTGGAGGATTGCGAAAACGCCGTAAGGGAAATGTTCGACCCTGAAAAGTCGTCTATCTCCGTGGTAGATAATAAGTAGGTATTTTGAGCCACAGACTCAGTGAAAGGAATGATAAATTTATGACAGCATTGCAGTTTCTTGCCGACTCTTCGGCAAATGACGCAATAAGGGAAAAACTCAGAGAGTTTCCGAACAGAGTTTATTTCCCCAATTTCGGAAAGGGTGACAATATCTTCAAAGAGGGTATTGATATCGACAGAGTGCTTTTTACAGTGCCAGGCACGAATTTCAAGATATATTGGTATGGTTTTTTAATAACCATCGGTATTCTTCTTGCGATGATATACGGCTTCAGAAGAATGAAGACCGTAGGCATCGACCCTGATAGAGCGACAGATGCCGTTATCGGCGGACTTATTGGAGCTATCTTTGGCGCAAGATTTTATTATATCATCTTTAATACAGAGGGCATGAAATTCTCAGAGTTTTTCGATATTCGTGACGGAGGTCTTGCTATCTACGGCGGACTTATCGGTGCGATAATCGTGGGCGGAATTATAGCAAAAGTAAGAAAGCTAAAGCTTACTGCGCTTCTTGATGTGGTCGCACCATGTTTTCTTATCGGTCAGTGTATCGGACGCTGGGGCAACTTCTTCAATCAGGAGGCCTTCGGTGCAAATACAAAGCTTCCTTGGGGCATGATAAGCAACACCACAATGGAATATATCTCAAACCATTATGACGAGCTTGGCGGCAAAGTGTCGGCTCTTGACCCTATCCACCCATGCTTTCTCTATGAATCTATTTGGTGTCTTATTGGATTTATAATCCTGCATTTCTATCTTAAACACCGCAAGTTTGACGGCGAAGTATTCCTTATGTACACAGGCTGGTACGGTCTGGGAAGATTTTTCATCGAGGGTCTGAGAACAGATTCGCTCTATCTTGGAAACATAAGAGTATCACAGCTTGTTGCAGGCACTTGTGTTCTTGCTTCACTTGTACTTATAATCGTGTTCAGAGGTATCACAAAGAGAAACAGCGACTATAAACTGTTCGTTGACACTGAGCTTTCAAAGGCACAGCTTGAGCAGTATAACAGCTACAACGATATGCAGCAGGAAAAGAAAGAGCTTAAACATAAGATAAAAGAGGCTAAGGATAAGGGCGAAAGCTTTATTGAGCTGCAAAAAGAATATGACGAAAAATTCGGCAAGCAGGCTCAAAAAGACAAACTTAAAGAAGCCGAGGAAAAGGACAAGGAGTCACACACCAAAGCCGAGACAGAGTATAAGTCTATCCTTGGTGACGATAACGACGAGGACAGCGAAGTAAAAGATACAGATGAAAAGGATACGGAGGAAGAATAAATGGGACAGATAATTGACGGCAAGGCAGTATCAGCCAAGGTCAAGGAAGAAATAAGACTTGAAACAGAGAAGCTTAAAGAGCAGGGCATAGAGATAGGTCTTGCAGTGGTCATCGTAGGTGATGACCATGCTTCACAGGTCTATGTAAGAAACAAGGAAAAGGCTTGCGAAACTGTGGGCTTTAATTCATTCAAGTATGCTCTCCCTGCGGAAACAACAGAAGAAGAGCTTCTCGACCTTGTTAAAAAGCTCAATGATGACGACAGAGTGGACGGAATACTCGTTCAGCTCCCACTGCCAAAGCACCTTGACGATAAGGTGATAATAAATAACATCAGACCTGATAAGGACGTTGACGCTTTCCACCCTGTAAATGTGGGCAAAATAATGATAGGCGATTACAGCTTTCTTCCATGCACACCTGCCGGCGTTATGGAGCTTATCAAGTCAACAGGCACTGACATTGCAGGCAAGGAGTGTGTAGTGGTTGGCAGAAGCAATATCGTTGGTAAGCCACAGGCTATGTTGCTCTTGCATAATAACGGCACTGTTACTATCTGCCATTCAAAGACAAAAGATCTTAAAGAAGTTTGCCAGAGAGCAGATATTCTGGTTGCGGCTGTTGGCAGACCAAAGATGATAACCGCTGATTATATCAAGGAGGGCGCAGTAGTTATCGACGTTGGTATGGATCGTGATGAAAACGGCAAGCTTTGCGGTGACGTTGATTTTGAGGACTGCAAGGATAAGGCTTCATTTATCACACCTGTTCCGGGCGGAGTTGGCCCTATGACCATTGCAATGCTTATGAGAAACACACTCACAGCAGGCAAGGCTCATCACGGCATAGAATAGTTGTAAAATTTCTGTTAAGACTATTTACAATTTGTCTGAAATAATGTATAATATATGAGTTGCTTACTGCAACATATCCATGCAACAGAATATGGGTCACGCCCGCAAGTGGGAAAGTTACCTGCCATATTCTTTTACATCGGAAATATTTTAACGAAAGAGGTACAAAAAAATGCTTAGAAAAGACGAAAAGACAGCTGTTATCGAAGCTAACAGAACTCACGAAACAGACACAGGTTCACCTGAGGTACAGATCGCTATCCTTACAAAGAGAATCAGCGACCTTACAGAACATCTCAAGACACACAAGAAGGACAATCACTCAAGAAGCGGTCTGTTCAAGATGATCGGTAAGAGAAGAAATCTTCTCAACTACCTCAAGAAGAAGGATATCGAAAGATATAGAGCTACTATCGAAAAGCTGGGTATCCGTAAGTAATCATGTAACTGACATCAAGGCAGAGGCATTTATTGCCACTGCCTTTTGGTGTTTATTTGAACTGTTGGTGAAAGGTAACTTAGCATTAAACAGAATGTATGAAGCTCGTATGTCCTGTTTATTGCTAATGCTTTCACCATACAGAAAAAACTAAATTTCTAAAATGGAGGAAAGACAATGTTTGAGAATTTCAAAACTTTTGAAACGACATATGCAGGCAGACCTGTAGTAGTTGAAACAGGTAAGACCTGCGGACTTGCTAACGGCTCTTGCTGGGTAAGATACGGTGAAACGGTCGTAATGGCTAACGTTACAGCTTCCGCAAAGCCAAGAGAGGGTGTTGACTTTTTCCCACTTTCAGTTGACTTTGAGGAGAAAATGTATGCAGTAGGCAGAATACCAGGTTCTTTCACCAAGAGAGAAGGCAAGGCTTCTGACAAGGCTATCCTTGCTTCAAGATGTGTAGACAGACCTATCAGACCTCTTTTCCCAAAGGATATGAGAAATGACGTTTCAGTTGTTATGACAGTTCTTTCTGTTGACCCTGACAACTCACCTGAGATCACAGGTATGATAGCTACATCTATCGCACTTTCTATCTCTGATATCCCATGGAACGGACCAGTTGCATCTATCAACGTAGGTTACGTTGACGGCGAGCTGGTGCTCAACCCAACTCTTGAGCAGAGAGCTAAGAACAGACTTAACCTTACAGTTGCAGGCTCTGCTGAAAAGATAGTTATGATCGAAGCAGGTGCTGACCAGATTCCTGACGATCTTATGCTCAAGGCTATCATGACAGGTCATGAAGAGATAAAGAAAATGGTAGCTTTCATCAACGATATCAAGGCTCAGATTGGTAAACCTAAGTTTGAGTTTGAGTCAATGGAAGTTGACCACGATCTGTTCGACGCTGTTGAAGCAATGGTAGGCGAGCAGGTAAAGGTCGCTCTTGATACAGATGATAAGAATGTAAGAGACGCAAGACTCCAGCCAATAATCGACGCTGTTCATGAGAAGTTCGACGAGCAGTGCGAGGATAACACTGCTGTTCTTGACGAAGTTATGTATAAGCTCCAGAAGAAGATAGTTAGAAACTGGCTCTATGAGGGCAAGCGTGTTGACGGCAGAGGTATCGACGAGATAAGACCACTTGCTGCTGAAGTTGGCGTTCTCCCAAGAGTACACGGTTCAGGTATCTTCACAAGAGGTCAGACACAGGTAATGACTATCGCAACACTCGGCCCTGTTTCAGACGCTCAGAAACTTGACGGTATTGATGAGGAAACTTCCAAGAGATATATGCACCAGTACAATTTCCCTTCATATTCTGTTGGTGAAACAAGACCTTCAAGAGGCCCGGGAAGAAGAGAGATAGGTCACGGCGCACTTGCTGAGAGAGCACTCGTTCCGGTTATCCCTTCTGTTGAAGAGTTCCCATATGCTATCAGATGCGTATCTGAGGTGCTTTCTTCAAACGGTTCTACATCACAGGGTTCTATCTGTGGTTCTACACTTGCACTTATGGACGCAGGCGTTCCTATCAAAGAGCCTGTTGCAGGTATTTCATGCGGTCTTATCACTAAGGAGGACGGCAGCTGGATGACTATGGTAGACATTCAGGGCCTTGAGGACTTCTACGGCGATATGGACTTTAAGGTAGGCGGTACAAAGAACGGTATCACAGCTATTCAGGTGGATATCAAGGTAGACGGTCTGACACCTGAGATAATCGCAAGTGCTTTTGAAAAGACAAGAAAAGCAAGAATGTATATACTTGATGAGATAATGCTCAAGGCTATCCCTGCTCCTCGTGCTGAGGTAAGCAAGTGGGCACCTAAGATGCTGGCAACAAAGGTACCAGTTGACAAGATCAGAGAAGTTATCGGTTCAGGCGGAAAGGTAATTCAGAAGATCTCTGCTGAGTGTGACGTAAAGATCGACATTTCTGAGGACGGTAGCGTATTCGTTTCAGGTATCGACAAGGAAAAGGCTGAACAGGCAATCAATATCATTAATACTATCGCTAATGACCCTGAGATAGGTGCTATCTACAGAGGTAAGGTAGTAAAGATCATGAACTTTGGTGCTTTTGTTGAGATAGCTCCCGGTAAGGACGGTTTGGTACACATTTCTAAGCTTGACAAATCAAGAGTAGAAAAGGTCGAGGACGTTGTTTCTGTTGGCGACGAGATCGTTGTTAAGGTAATGGAAATAGACGATCAGGGCAGGATCAATCTTTCAAGAAAAGACGCTCTTGCTGATATCGAAGCTAAGAAGAACGCTAAGTAATATGTTTTTAAGAGCGGGCGGCTATATGCTGTCCGCTTTTTTGGTTGACAAAAAAGAAGAAGTATGTTAATATAAAAGTAATAAATTTTTATAGGGGGTATCTGTATGAAGTGTACGGTATGCGGGTGCGATATTCTGCCTAACAGCATTTGCTGTCAGAATTGTGGCACAAGAGTTATTGAAATGACAGGGGTAAATTCGGCACAGCCGAGGTATGGCAATAGTTTCAATAATAGCTTCAACAATGGCTTTGACAAAGGTTTTAACAGCAATGTGAGGGCAGTGGGAAAGAATATGTCTATAGGCAAAAAGGTGCTTATCCTTTTGCTGGCATTGTTTGTGGGCGCAGCTATCGGTTTTGGATATTGGTACTATCGCAATGTTTCAACCCATACCATTAGAGAGGAGAACTTTAGCGTTGAACTGCCAAGGTCACTTGAAAAGGCAACCACAATAGATTATGCGGCACAGAGCAGAGATGGAACTGTAAAAGCCAACGGAAAGTACGCCGATGTTAATAGCGATTTTCAGTATATGATCCTTGATTACTCTTCACTTGCCGGCGAAACAACGGATATTCTTACTGAGAAACTGTTTGTCACCTACATGAAGGGCAATTTGAAAAGTCAGTTTGGAAGCAGCTATAAAGAAGTGTATGCTGATGGTAACAAGCTTAAAATGACCTATCGTGCAAAAACGGGCGACGAAGTTTATAACTATGCTTTATGCAAAAAGTCAGGTTATAAATATTATTGGTTTGTTTTTGGCTGTAAGGCTGATGAAAAGGATTTCTATGACCCGAAATTTGAAAAGTGGGCAAGCACTATCCATATCAATTAATACAAAATTTATAAACCCGATTTGTTAAATTATTGACATAATAAACAGCATATGTTAGAATAAGAACATAAATTATATGAGGGAGAAAAGAATATGAAATGTCCTATTTGTTCGGCAAAGATCAGTGAAATTGACGCTTTTTGTCCTAATTGTGGGTCGGCTGTGAAGTCTGAAACAAGCGGTTATATGGATTCTATCGACACATCAAACCTTGGTGAGAATGTTGGCTTTGGCAAGCGCAACACCACAGGTGCTCAGCCTGTGAATGCAGTACCTCAGCAGAATTATGCTCAGGGTCAGCAGTCTTATGGTCAGCCACAGAACGGCTACGCTCAGCAGAGTTATCCGCCTCCGCAGAATGGCAATGCTCAAACTCCATACGGCAGTGCATATGAGCCTTATAAGATAGCGCCGGTTACATCTGCTAAAAAGGGCATACCAAAGCCCTTGATGACAGTTCTTGTGTTTATCCTTGCGTTCTTGGTGGCTTTTGGTGTGAGATATTTTTACAAAAACACAGCTACTAAAACATTGCAGGGTACAGGATATACAATGACTGCTCCTGCGGATATTAAGAAATCTAGCAGTACAAATCTGTATGCCCTTGATAGCTTCTCCAACAACGAGGTGGGCATAAACGCTGTTAAGCTTTCATATTCTGATATTGCACTTTACGGCTATGGCAAGGGCGAGTCTGCATCGGATATCTTTGATTTTATCCTTGAAAACGGCTCAACAACCTTAAAAATAACAGGCAAGGATTCAAAATATATTTATTATACCCAGAGCATAGGAGATAAACATTATTACGGCATGAGTTCTATAACAGAGGGCAACGGTGGCTACTACATTTTTGATTTTCTCTGCGAGCAGAAAAATAAGTCAAAGTATGAAGATAAGTTCAAGGATTGGGCTGCTTCAGTTGAGATAAAGTAAATAATTCAAGCTGTCCTTCGGGGCAGCTTTTTTGTTTTGCATAAAAATCTTGCTTTTTTCGTCAAAAAGGTGTAAAATGAATCATATGACACAAAATCTGCTTTCCGCATAAAATGTACTAATAATATGTGGAGGTGATCTTGTGTTGAATCTTATACTTCTTCTGGCTCTTGTGCTGGCGGTCGTTATTTGGTTTTGGGTAAAATGGTATAAGGTGCGAAATGTTGGCAAGCGTGGAGGATATTTGCTTATCCCATGCAAAAAGAATACACATGAGCTTGAACATATGGTAAAAAGCTGTTATTGGGAGGAGTTTTTTCAGCCTGAATATTATGGAAGAGAAATAATCCTCGTTCAGCTTGACAAAAGTGAGATAAATTATGTTTCAAAGCGTTTGGAACAGGATTATAGCATCGTTCACTGTGTTGATATAACTGAACTTGCAGATTTTATCAAGCGCAGAGAGCTGAAATGCCATGAAAAATAGATCATTCGGAGAATAATATGGAAGATTTAAAGACCCTCAAGGGTGAGGTTGACAGCATAATATTTAAAAGTGAGGACACAGGCTTCTGTGTGCTTATGCTTAACTGTGACAATGACCTTATCACAGTTGTTGGCGAAATGGGTGACGTTGAGGAGGGCGAAGATCTCGTTGTAACAGGGGAGTTCACTTCACATCAGAAGTTCGGCGAGCAGTTCAAGGTGCATATCTTTGAGCGTTCTTTGCCTACTACCTCTGCGGCGATTCAGCGTTATCTTGCAAGCGGTGCTATATCAGGCATAGGGCCTGTACTTGCAAAAAAGCTTGTGAACAAGTTCGGGGACGATACCCTTGACATAATAGAAAATACGCCCGACAGGCTCACGGAGATAGACGGGATAACAGTGAAAAAAGCGGAAAAAATATCTCAGGAGTTCAAAACCACTTTTGCCGCAAGGTCTCTTATGTCATATCTTAACAAATTCGAGATAGAAACTTCATATGGTATAAAGGCGTGGAAGCGTTGGGGCAACACTGCCGAGCAGATCATAAAATCAAACCCTTATGTGCTTTGTATTCAAGGCGTTGATCTGTCATTTTCCCGTGCGGACGCAGTTGCCGCAAAGTCTGATATCCCCGCTGACAGCGAGTGCAGGATAAAGGCAGGCATTACATATATTCTAAGACAAAACGCTGACCAAGGTCATACCTGCCTGCCTTTAGACAGCCTTGTGAAAACAGCGGTGAGTTATCTTGATGTTGACGAAAAGCTTATAAAAAAAGTAATCGAGGATGAAACTGAGGAGGAAAACCTTTACTATTACGATAAGCATGGCAGACGTTTTGTTATGCTTGCAGATTTTTACAAAGCAGAGGACTACATAGCAAGGCGACTTGCCATAATGCGGCAGATCTCTTATGACAATAAGATAGATTTTTCCGAAGTAATTGATCTCGAAGAGGAAAATAATGGCATACAATATGAAAAAATACAGCGTGAAGCCATAAATCTTGCATTGTCAAAGGGTTTTCTTGTGCTGACGGGAGGACCGGGTACAGGAAAGACCACAACGCTCAACGCTATAATTTCTCTTTATCAGCAGCAAGGGCTTAACGTTATGATATGTGCACCAACAGGCAGAGCCGCCAAAAGGCTTTCTGACCTTACGGGATTTGACGCAAAAACCATCCATAGGCTTCTTGAAGTGAAGCATACAAGCGGTGACACACTTGCGTTTATACATGATGAAAACAATCTTCTCGATTGTGACGCTTTAATAATCGACGAGATGTCCATGGTGGATTCCTGCCTTTTTGAAGCCGTTTTGAGAGCCATAAGCGTTACCTGCAAGCTCGTTCTGGTGGGGGACAGCGATCAGCTTCCGTCAGTAGGTGCAGGAAATGTGTTAAAGGATATTATTGACAGCGGAGTAATGTCTGTTGTAACACTAAAAGAGATCTTCAGACAGGCACAGGAGTCTGAGATTGTTATGAACGCCCATAAGATAGTAAACGGCGAGCATATCGACCTAGCCAGCAAGGATAAGGATTTCTTTTTTATGCAACGGCTTGAATACGGAGAACTTCAGGATCTTGTGGTGGAGCTTTGCAAAACAAGGCTGCCAAAAGCCTACGATTACTCGCCCATAGACGACATTCAGGTGCTTTCGCCTACACGTAAAGGTCCTGCGGGTACTGTGGAGCTAAACAAGCGTCTACAGCAGGAGCTTAATCCTCCTGCCGCAGGAAAATCAGAGGTCAAGACCCCTGTTTATACTTTCAGAAAAGGTGACAAGGTCATGCAGACCAAGAATGATTATGACATTCTTTGGAAAAAGTATATAACCGAGGACAAGACCGAAAGTGGCGCAGGCATTTTTAACGGCGATATAGGCATAATAATTGCAGTGAACAAGATACTTAAAACTGTGACTATAGATTTTGAGGGCAGAATAGCTGTCTATGACAAGCAAATGCTGGATAATTTGGAGCTTGCCTATGCCATAACAGTGCATAAAAGCCAAGGTTCTGAGTTTGATGTTGTCATTCTCACTGTATTCGGTGGATTTGACAAGCTTTATTACAGAAATCTGCTTTATACGGCTGTGACAAGAGCTAAAAGAATGCTTATAATAGTCGGCTCGAAAAAGCGTGTTGATTTTATGATAGATAATAATAAACGCACTTTGAGGTATACTGCGCTTAAAAATATGCTAATGGAGCTTGTAGAGGGTGATGACAGTGGTCAGCAGACGCTTGATATATAAATTTCTGCTTGATTTTGTTTATCCTAATCGTTGCCCTATATGTGGAAGTTTTATAAAATGGGACGAGCTTTTGTGCAAAAATTGTGAATGTAAGCTGCCTTTTCATAAAGAAATATTGTGCGAAAAGTGCGGCAAGGATAAGTGCCTGGATCATGATTCACTACATTTTGATAGCATTTATACTCTTATGAGATATGAGGATATCTGCGTGAAAGCAATACATCAGCTTAAAGACGACAGACAGCTTAATTTTGCGGAATATTCTGCGAAGCTTCTGGGTAATGTACTCAGAGAAAATGGTATCGCACAGCAGGCGGATATCATCACATCAGTGCCAATGCACAGATCAAAACGCCGTAAAAGGGGATACGATCAGGCACAAAAGCTTGCACACTTTACGGCTATGGAGCTTGGGATGAGAGAAGATCATCATCTGCTTGGACGGACAAGGGATACCGCAGAACAGCATACTTTGACTGCTGCTCAACGAAAAACTCATGCGGAGGATATTTATTATTCTCTGGCGAAACACGTTGACATAAAAGGCAAAAATGTCCTGCTATTTGATGATGTTTACACAACAGGTGCAACTCTCAATGTCTGTAGCAGGCTGTTAAAAGAGATGGGTGCTAAAAAGGTGTTTTGTGCTGCAATAGCCACAACGCTTCTTGATGAAAAGCATAAAGAATAAAACAGACCGCCTTCGGTATAATAATATCAGGAGGCGGTCTTTATGATAACTGAAGAACAGTTTGCGGCGATAAAAAGACTTATCGTGTCTGAAAACTGCATGATAGACAGGTTTGAGCATTATGTGAGTGAGATAAAAGAGCCGCAGCTAAAGGAAGATATGCAAAAGCTTACAGCGGCTTTGAAAAATCAGCGTTCAGGGTTGCTCACAAGTCTGGAGGATAACAATGGTAACTGACGGAAATATTATAAAAGAAGCAAGATTTTTTGTCAAGGCGTATTCAAAGGAGTTTTGTCAGACTTACAGTGATCTATGCGGAAGTCCTTTTGCGGAGTGTATAAAAAGTGCGCTTGACGGTCAGCTTAGAATAGCAGAGAAGCTTGAAAGTCTTGAAAAAACATACTGTGACAAAACCAAGCTACCAATTGCAGACAGTATTGATGTGAACAGATTTTTATATAAGAACAGGGAAGATATGAGGTAAAAAGTCCGCAGATGCTCGTCTGCGGACTTTTGTTATTTTGATATATGTACGTCAAGTTGGTCGAATGGTATGGAAATGCCGTTTGCGTCAAAGCGTTCCTTTGCCTCTTTGAGAAATTTGTATCGTATCTCCCAGTAAGCATCGGTCGGTATCCATACACGCATGATGAGAATAATTGCGCTTGCGCCATGCTCGCAGACAGCCACAAGAGGTTTGTCAGGCTCGTTTATTACCCTTGGCTCATCATCGAGCATTTCTCTAAGAATAGCCATTGCCTTGTTGTGGTCGTCATTGTAGCTGATAGAGAATTTCAGTTCAAGGCGACGTTTGTCGTCAGCAGTTATATTCGTAATAGTCGATTGTGAAACAACTCCGTTTGGTATAAATATCATCTTATTCTCTAGGGTCTTTAGGGTGGTGTAAAGTATAGAGATAGCGTCAACAGTTCCCTCTGAGTCGCCAATTTTTACATAATCACCGCATTTAAAAGGCTTTGAAAAAAGTATGATAAAGCCTCCTGCAACGTTTGAAAGACTGTTTTGAAGAGCAAGACCGATAGCAAGACCTGCCGCACCGATAGTTGCGACTATGGAGGACATAGGTACTTGAAGTGCAGAAAGTGCCATTACTATTATTATAATAAGCAATACAGTGTGTACCACAGATGTGAGAAATTTATGTATAGTCACGTCTGTTCGACGCATGCTCAAACCTTTGTGCATGACCTTCAAAACAAGCTTGTCAAGAAGTATTCCTAACAGAAAAATAACAGCAGCCGCTATAAGATGTGGGGTAAATTCCTCAAGCCAATTCAAAAATTTCTCAGACAAAATATCATCTCCGTAACATTATTATGTAAAGATATTATAACATCTTAACATGATATTTGCAAGTGTGCCAAATATATAAGTTTTTTTGCGTATTTATGCACTTTTATCAGAAATCATAACAAAAATAGGTGTTGACTTGGAGATAATTTTGTGAAAAAAATGTGGGAAAAAGTCTTGCTATTTGTGTGGCTTTGGTGTATAATAATATTAAGTTTTATTATACTTACAGTAAGGAGAATTTTTATGATCAATTTTCTTAACACTGCAGCTCAGATGGTTGCGGCAAAGAGCACGATCAGTCCTGACCAAAAAGATCTTGGTGCTGGAACTGTTGCCTCTGTCGTTATCACGGGTATAGTTGTGGTATTTATCGGACTTGTTCTGCTTATTCTGCTTGTGTCGATATACGGCAAAATATTTGACGTTATCAACGGCAGAGCTGCAAGAAAGGCTGAAGAGGCAAAAAAAGCTGCTGAAGCTGCAAAGGCTGTTGCTAAGCCGGAGCCAATAAAGGCTGCTGCTCCTGTTGTAGAAGACGGCATTGAAGAAGAAACAGTTGCTGTTATCATGGCTGCAATTTCGGCTATGAGCAGTGCAGAGGGCAAGAAGCTCGTTCTCAAGAGCGTTAAAACTGCCAAACCACAGAGACCTGCATGGTCTACAGCTGGTATAATCGATAATACAAGACCATTTTAGTGCAGTTGACGTGAAAGGAACGTGATAATAGATGTCAATAATTAATTCATTTCTCGATACCATGGCGTCTTTGGCGTCACAGTCGGGTTTTGCGGGTTTCCTCGTAGACGGTGGCTGGAAAAATATCATAATGATACTTATTTCATTCGTATTTATGTATCTGGCTATTGCAAAGGGATTTGAGCCGCTTCTGCTTTTGCCTATCTCATTCGGTATGCTGCTTACAAACCTGCCATACGCTGAGATGTATCATCCAGACTTCTGGAACTATAAGACAGTTGCAGGCAATGACCACTATATAGATTACGGTCAGATACTTCAAAAGGGTGGTCTGTTGGATATTCTTTACATGGGCGTTAAGCTTCAGATCTATCCACCGCTCATATTCCTTGGAATCGGTGCTATGACAGACTTTGGTCCGCTGATCGCAAGTCCAAAGAGCTTCCTTATGGGTGCTGCCGCACAGGGCGGTATCTTCTTCACATTCATCGGTGCAGCTCTCTTCGGCATGAGCGCTGCTGAATGTGGTTCTATCGCTATTATCGGCGGTGCAGACGGTCCTACATCTATCTATGTATCTTCAAGACTTCTTACCTCAAACAGTAATATCGGCGTTGGTACTATTGCACTTGCAGCCTATACATACATGGCTCTTGTTCCTATTATCCAGCCGCCTATCATGAAGGCTCTTACAACAAAGAAAGAGCGTTCAGTAGTAATGGGTCAGCTAAGACCTGTTTCTAAGGTAGAAAAGCTTATTTTCCCTATCCTTGTAACTATCGTTATCTCTCTCATGGTTCCTTCAGCAGCTCCACTGGTTGGTATGCTCATGTTTGGTAACCTTCTTAAAGAGAGCGGCGTCTGCGACAGACTTGTTAAGACTGCTCAGAACGAGCTTATGAACATCATCACGATCTTCCTTGGTGTAACAGTTGGTGCAACGACTCAGGCTGATAAGATCATGAACATTCAGTTTGCAGAAGTTATGGCACTTGGCGTTGTAGCATTCTCACTTGGTACAGCCTGCGGTGTTCTTCTTGGTAAGCTTATGTATGTTCTTTCGGGTCACAAGATCAATCCTCTTATCGGTTCAGCAGGTGTATCTGCCGTTCCAATGGCAGCTCGTATCTCTCAGAAGGTTGGTCAGCAGGAAGTTCCTACAAACTATCTGTTGATGCACGCTATGGGTCCTAATGTTGCCGGCGTTATCGGTTCAGCCGTTGCTGCTGGTGTTCTTCTTACAATTGTAAGATAAGTTCAGAAAATTTTTCGGGACGATGAAAAGCATCGTCCCGATTTTTGTGTATAGTTTAGGAGTGTTGATATGTCAGAAAGTAAATTTTTTGCAGTGATATCCCGTATGAAATATATAAATCGTTGGGCGCTTATGCGAAACACGATCAATGAGAATATTAGCGAGCATTCCCTTGAAGTTGCTTTTATTGCACATGTGCTTGCTCTTATCAGAAATAAGCGATTTGGCGGTAATGTTTCTCCTGAGAGATGTGCGTTACTTGCTATGTATCATGATGTCACTGAAATAATCACAGGAGACTTGCCTACGCCTATAAAATATTATAGCCATGAGATAAAGGGCGCATATGATGAGATCGAGCAGAAAGCCAAAAATACTCTGGTGTCTTATCTTCCTGATGATCTGAAAGATGACTTTGAGCCGCTTTTCTGTAAAACTCCACAGGAAGAAGAAGCATGGACTCTTGTTAAAGCGGCTGATAAGCTTTCTGCACTTATAAAGTGCCTTGAAGAAAGACAAATGGGAAATACTGATTTTGCATCAGCAGAAAAATCTACACTTGAATCTATTGTCGCAATGAATATTCCTGAAGCAAATGTTTTTCTTGATGAATTTATTCCTGCTTATACATTAACTCTTGACGAACAAGCTTGACAACGGTTCAGCGGTGTTGTATAATAGAAATTGAAATTATAGGACAATATTAAGTGGGAAAATATTGAATTAACGGAGGCTTTCAATTGGATATTATCGTTTCTGCGTCGCTGCTTGCCTGCGACTTTTCAAACCTTGCGTTCGAGATAAAGCGTGCTGAGGACGCTGGCGTTGATTGGATTCATTATGATGTCATGGACGGAATGTTTGTGAGAAATATAAGTTTTGGCGAACCGCTTTTGAAAAGTGTCGGCAAAAGCATAACTGTTCCAGTAGACGTTCATCTTATGATTTGCGATCCTATCAGATATATTGATAACTATGCAGACCTTGGAGCTGACCTTATAACTTTTCATTATGAGGCGGCTGATGATCCGCAAGCTGTTATTGATAAAATACATTCGAGGGGGCTCAAGGCAGGAATCTCCATTAAGCCTGCAACACCTGTAAGTGCGATCCAGCCATTTCTTAAATCTGTTGATATGGTACTCGTTATGACAGTAAACCCAGGTTTTGGCGGTCAAAAGTTTATTCCTGACACTCTTGAAAAAATAAGCGAAGTGAGATATCTGATTGATCAGACGGAAAGGGATATCAGACTTCAGGTTGACGGTGGCGTAAATCTCGAAACTGCCGGTTTGCTTAAAGAATCGGGTGCAGACACTTTAGTAACGGGAACATATGCTTTTAAGGCAAAGGATATGACAGAGGCTGTTAAGCTTCTAAGAGAAATAGTTTAGTTTTTCAAAGGGAGTACTGCTCAATAATGGGCTGTACTCCTTTATTTTATTCATAATCACGCTGTCAGCAGTACAGGCTTTCAGCAACGCTTTTTTTGCAACTGTTGAGCGTGCGTATCCTATGGTGAAGATTAGAGCATGACCACTAGGAAGCTGATACAGACTGCTTTTTATAATCTTTTCGGAGTATTTTTTGTGTATTTCAGTAGCTTTTGATATTAGCTCGTTTGGATCGTAGCTGATTATGGCAAGTTCAGTGGTGTGATGATTGTCGTTTTTAGGTAGTATAAAATATATGTTTATTGTTTCTTCACTTGTCAAAGCAACATCAACTTCAATATTTCCTTCGGATATTTTTATAAGTCCTGTTTCTCTGAGTATAAACATGAGTTCAGATAAAAAATCTTCGCTTCTTGGGCTTCTTTTCTCAAAATCTTCAAAGGATATATTCATTATCCGCATATCCTTTTCGTTGAGAATAACTTTTATTTCATACTCTGACAGCCTTTTTATCTCCAAAACAAACACCCCTTATGTATAATGTCAGTCTGTGCTGTATCATTATACTCATAAGGGGTGTTTTCTGTGAAAATTTGTTTATGAAAGCTGGTCGGAAAGCTCAGCCCATTCGTCCATTTTCTGGTCAAGGGCGGTTTTGGCTTCTTCAAGCTCTTTGCATTTCTCGCTCATTTTGCTGTAGTCGGAAGCTATCTCAGGGTCAGATATGGCATTTTCAAGTTCAAATATCAGAACTTCTGTGTCTTCGATCTCCTTTTCAAGTTCTCTTATGCGGTTGCGTTTTTGAGCGTCAGCGGCACGCTGTTCCTTACTGCGATATTGTCTTGCTTTGTTTTCTTTGTACGCTTTTTCCTCTTCAGCCCGTTTAATCTCTGCTTCGCTCTGCATCTTGAGCTGACGGGCAGCGTTCACCGCTTCGCTGTATGCGTCAAAGTTGCCCTCGTATGAGTTCACCTCGTCATGCTTTATCTCTATTATCCTGCTTGCTACCTTGTTAAGTAGATATCTGTCATGAGATACAAGGATTATCGTTCCACCAAACTCTGCCAAAGCGTCCTCCAGCACTTCTTTTGTGTTTAGGTCAAGGTGGTTTGTAGGCTCGTCAAGCACAAGTACATTTCCACGATTGAGAGCCATTATGGCAAAGCAAAGCTTCGCTCTTTCGCCACCGCTGAGAACAGAAATAGGCTTGAACACATTCTCGCCTGTAAGCAGAACTGCACCTAGTACGCTTCTTGCCTGCTGTTCAGATAATCTTGGATAGCGATCCATTATTTCTTCAAGCACTGTCTTATGGGGATCAAGTATAGCGTGTTCCTGTTCAAAATAGGATATCTTCACGTTTCCGCCCCAGCTTATATTGCCGCCCTCGTGTGGGATAATGCCTTGGATAAGTTTCAGTATGGAAGTTTTTCCGATACCGTTCGCACCGATTATAGCAACGTGCTCTCCACGGCGAACGTTCATGGTAAGTGACTTTATAAGCTCCTTTTTGTCAGAACCCTCGCCAACGACCAGCGGACAGTCAACAACTCGAACAATATCCTTTGTTGGCTCAATATCATATTCAAGCTTTATCTTTGGAGGCTTTGTGTACATAAGCGGTTTGTCGATACGCTCGATACGGTCAAGCATATGCTGTCTTGACTTCGCCATTTTTGAGGTTGAAGCCCTGACGAGATTTTTCGCCACATAGTCCTCAAGCTTTGCTATCTCTTTTTGCTGTGCCTCATATTCTTTGAGCTGACGCTTTGAGTTCATTTTCTTTTGCGCAAGATAGGAGGAATAGTCCCCTCGATATGATGTGAGCCTGCCTTGTTCTATCTCACATATTCTCGTACAGACCTTGTTTAGAAAATATCTGTCGTGTGAAACTATGATTATTGCACCCTTGTAGCCTTTGAGATAGTCCTCTAACCACATGAGCGTTTCAAAATCAAGGTGGTTGGTAGGCTCGTCCAGTATAAGCAGATTAGGCTCTTCAAGAAGAAGCTTAGCCAGTGCAAGACGTGTTTTTTCACCGCCTGAAAGGGTAGAGATTACTCTGTCTGTAGGTGTTGAGCCAAAGCCCATGCCGTTAAGAACCTGCTTTATTTTTACATCTATCCTATATCCGTCCCGAGCCTCAAAGTATGAAGAAAGCTCAGCATATTCGTGGCTTATACTGTCAATATCTCCGCCATCTGCCATTTTCTTTTCAAGGACTTTCATTTTATCCAGTGTTTCAAGGAGGGGAGCGAAAGCGTTCTTCATTTCCTCACCTATGGTAAGCTCAGAATTAAGTCCGCTGTTCTGCCTTAAAAAGCCAATGGAAGCCTTGCCTGCGATATTCACAGAGCCTAGTCCTTCAGGGGTCTTGTCATAGCCCTCTCTGCCTGTAATGATATTGAGCAGGGTAGACTTTCCACATCCGTTTATGCCGATAAGTCCAACGGCTTCTCTGTCTTCAACTGTGAAATTTATATCCTTGAGCAGTGCCTGCCCATTGAAATATTTGTAAAGATGTTCAACATTCAATAACATTGTATATTTCTCCTGTAACAATTATCAGAACTTATTATACACTATTTTCTTCTTGATTTCAACCTTTTTTATTTTATAGCTGCACTTATGCCATGCTTAATAAAAAAATATGAAAAAAGTGCGTAAAACTATGTACTTTTTGATCGAGATGTGGTATAATGAAAACAAGTCTATAATTTTAGTCTTGATAGGCTGATTATTTTATCCGAAAGGACGGGTGATGTTAGGGTTGGAGCAGAAGCTTTCTTTGTATGGTTTTAATAATCTAACCAAGACCCTTAGCTTTAACATATATGATGTATGTTATGCCAAAACTGAAAGAGAACAAAAGGAATATATTGCTTATATTGACGAGCAGTATAATTCAGAAAGACTTACGAAAATTCTTTGCGACGTTACTGAGATGATAGGCGCAAGGATACTTAATATATCAAAACAGGATTATGAGCCGCAGGGTGCATCTGTGAACGTGCTTATTGCGGAGAAAGCACTCGATGAGGACAGTATCGACCCTTCGTGCAATCAAGGAAAAATAGGCGGCGATGTGCCTGAAATGATACACGCTCACCTTGACAAAAGCCATGTAACTGTTCACACATTTCCTGAATATCACCCAGACAACTCCATTTCCACATTCCGAGTGGATATAGATGTTTCTACTTGCGGAACCATCTCTCCGCTAAACGCACTGAATTATCTTATCAGCAGCTTTGACTCTGATATCATCACTATTGACTACCGAGTAAGAGGATTTACCCGAGATGTTTTGGGAAAAAAGTTTTTTATCGATCACAAGATAACTTCGATTCAGGATTATATAGATAAAAATACGCTGACTAAATATGACGCAATAGATGTCAATGTTTACCAGTCGAATATTTTCCATACCAAGCTTCTCATTAAGGATATCGACTTGCAGAATTATCTTTTCAAGCAGGACGTATATGAGCTTACGCCGAAGCAAAGGCTTGACATAACAGATAGTCTGCGCCGTGAGATGATAGAGATATACAGCGGCATGAACATATACTGATAAGGTAGTGATAGATTTGAACTTAACACAGAATAATGCACCTGTGTATGAGGCTTTAAAAAAACATATGAGGAACAGAGTGGTGCGTCTTGACGTACCCGGTCACAAGGGCGGAAGAATGAATAAAGAGCTTCGTGACTTTTTGGGCGTGGATTGTCTGAAGTGCGATGTAAACTCCATGAAGCCACTTGACAACCTTTGTCACCCTGTTTCTGTGATAAAAGATGCTGAAATGCTTGCCGCTGAGGCTTTTGGTGCAAAGCACGCTTTCTTTATAGTAAATGGTACTACTGCCGCAGTACAGACGATGATATTTACAAGCTGTAAGGCAGGAGATAAGATAATAATGCCAAGAAACGTTCACAGAAGTGCTATCAATGCACTTGTTGTGTGCGGCGCTATACCTGTTTATGTAAACCCAGGCACAAACAAACAACTTGGAATACCTCTTGGAATGTCCGTTAAGGACGTTGAAAAAGCTATCAAGGAAAATCCTGATGCAAAGGCTGTTTTGGTGAATAACCCGACTTATTACGGAATTTGCTCTGATATAAAAAGTATCGTCAAGCTTGCTCATGAGCATGGTATGTTGGTGCTTGCGGACGAAGCACATGGCACTCACCTTTATTTCGGCGAGGGTCTGCCTTGCTCTGCAATGGCGGCAGGAGCGGATATGGCGGCAGTATCAATACACAAAACAGGAGGAAGCCTAACACAGTCATCGCTCCTTCTTTGTGCAGACACTGTTTCAGAGGGTTATGTAAGACAGATAATTAACCTCACTCAGACCACAAGCGGCTCTTATCTGCTTATGGTATCCCTTGACCTTGCAAGAAAAAATCTTGCGCTCAACGGCAAGGAGCTTTTTAAAAAGGCAGTCGACTATGCCGATTATGCAAGGGAAGAGATAAACAAGATAGGCGGCTATTACGCCTTCGGTCGGGAGCTTGAAAACGGCGATGATATCTTCGCATTTGACAGCACAAAGCTTTCCGTTCACACAAGAGCCATGGGACTGGCAGGTGTTGAGGTCTATGACATTCTCCGTGACGATTACGACATTCAGATAGAGTTCGGTGATATCGGAAATATACTTGCTATAGTTTCCGCAGGAGATAGAGAGCTTGAGATTGAGCGTTTTATATCCGCACTTTCCGAAATTAAAAGGCTTTATTCAAAAGACCCGTCAGGAATGTTTGACCACGAATATATCAATCCTATCGTTGAGATACCGCCGCAGCAAGCTTTCTACAGCGAGAAAAAATCAGTGCCTATCGAAGAAAGTAACGGTATGATATGCGGAGAATTCGTTATGTGCTATCCGCCGGGAATACCTATCCTTGCCCCTGGTGAGAAGATAACTTCCGACATACTTAATTATATCGCATACTGTAAAGAAAAGGGCTGTTTCCTTACAGGTACGGAGGATCTTGAGATAAACAACATAAACGTAGTGGTAAATTCATAGAGAGGAGATACATTTTATGGATCTTTGGTTTACTGAGAAACATACGGACGATGTTAATTTCACCATTCGTGTAAAAAAACAGCTTTATTCTAAAAAAAGCTATTATCAGGAAATAGACGTTTTTGACACATATGAGTTCGGCAGGGTATTGGTGCTTGACGGCTTTATAATGCTTACCGAAAAGGACGAGTTCATCTATCATGAAATGGTAACGGCAGTGCCTATGGCGGTCAATCCTGAGATAAAAAAGGTGCTTGTTATTGGTGCGGGGGACGGTGGAACTATCCGTGAGCTTTGCAGATATAACACTATTGAGAAGATAGATATGGTGGAGATAGATGAGCAGGTAGTAAATGTGTGCAAGGAGTATCTTCCACAGACAGCCTGTGCATTTGACGACCCTAGACTTACCCTTTATATTGAGGACGGTCTGAAATTCGTTCGCCGCAAGGAAAATGAATATGACCTTATTATAGTTGATTCAACCGACCCGTTTGGACCGGGAGAGGGACTTTTTACAAAAGAATTTTACGGCAACTGCTCAAAGGCGCTCACCGACTGCGGAATACTTATAAACCAACATGAAAGCACTTATTATGATTCCTATGTGGATATGGTAAAGCGCACACACAGAAGAATAGGCAGTGCGTTCCCAGTTTCAATGGTCTATCAGACACATATACCTACCTATCCGTCGGGTCATTGGCTTTTCGGCTTTGCCTCGAAAAATCTTCACCCTATATATGACCTTAAGGCTGATGAGTGGAAAAAGTTCGGCATAAAGACAAGATATTATAACACAGAGCTTCACAAGGGCTGTTTCGCACTGCCGAATTACGTCCTTGATGTACTTGAGGACTGTGACTAAAGGAGAGAAGTATGGAAAAGAATGTTCATACCTTTATAGGCTGTGATTGTGAATATGATGATTCAAAGATAGTTCTTTTCGGCGCACCATATGACAGCACAACATCGTTCAGACCCGGCACAAGATTTGCAAGCTCTGCAATGCGTAATGAGAGTTTCGGCATAGAAACTTACTCACCGTATCAAGATAAGGACCTCCTTGATGTGAATGTGTTCGACAGCGGCGACCTTGAACTGCCATTTGGCAATCCTGAGGGCGCACTGAGGAATATCCAAAGCCGTACATCAGAAATACTTGACGACGGCAAAGTGCCTTGCATGATAGGTGGCGAACACCTTGTCACTCTTGGTGCGGTTAGAGCTGTGGCAGAGAAATATCCAGATCTGCATATCGTTCACTTTGACGCTCATGCCGATCTGAGGGACGATTACCTTGGCGTGAAAGAGTCACACGCCTGTGTGCTTCATAGATGCTGGGATATTGTGGGCGACGGAAAGATATATCAGTTCGGTATCAGAAGCGGTGACAGGGACGAGTTCAAGTTTGCGAAAGAGCATACTTTTATGGAAAAGTTCGGATTCTTCAGACTTGACAGCATAGTAAAAAAACTTCATGGAAAGCCTGTTTACTTTACACTTGATCTTGATGTGCTTGATCCTTCAGAGTTTCCCGGCACTGGTACTCCAGAGGCAGGCGGAGTTACTTTCAAGGAGCTTATGTTCGCAGTGGAGGAAGTTGCAAAGCTCAATATCGTAGGCTTTGATGTGAATGAGCTTTCCCCTGTTTACGATCAGACAGGACGTTCAACAGCACTTGCCTGCAAGCTGCTGAGAGAGATACTTTTGTATTTTTATAAATAAAAGGGGAAAACATGGGGTTATTTGATATTTTTAAGAAAAAGAATACTGACGCCAATGTGCAAAATGAATTAGCAGAGGAAACTTTAGACCACGAAACAGAACTTAAAGTTGCCGAGCAGGCACTTAAAGCTGTTGAGAAAAAGACGTTAACACCTTGCGTGAGGCTAGAACTTGTTGATAATAGACCCTCTATTTTTGAGAGCAAGGTTGGCGGAATGGGCTATGTTCCACATGACGGCACTATCCCAGAGGACAAAAAAGGCAGACAGTTAAGGCTGCTGGCTCAGTTAGATTGTTCGCAGGTGGTTGGTATCGAAGATTTTCCTAAAAGTGGACTTTTGCAGTTTTGGATATTAAATGATGATGTTTACGGAATGTCTTTTGATGATATTACTTGTCAAGATACGTTCAGAATAGTTTATCACAAGGATATCGACAATACCGTTACTGAGGAAGAAGTCAAAGCTAAGTTCAAGGAAAACGGACTTGACGGAGAGTACAGTATGCCTGTAAATGGCGAGTTTGGCTTGAAATTCACTTCAAGTACTGATGTTATGAGCGAATCTGACGTAAGGTTTGAGAAGATGTTTTGTGAGTACTATAATGCTGCTCAATCGAAAAAGAAAATAAATTCTCTTATGGACATGGATATCGCTCCTGCTGACGAGATAGAGGCTTATGAGCAGAACTATCAGAACGCTTATGGTCATAAGATAGGCGGCTATCCTGCTTTTACGCAGTGGGACCCTCGTAAGGAAGATACCAAGTATGACTTTTTGCTTTTGCAGCTTGACAGCGAATTCGGCAATGGCGATGAGAAGATAATGTGGGGAGATGCAGGTATCTGCGGATTTTTTATAAACAGACAAAAGCTTAAAAATCTCGATTTTGATGATGTTATCTATAATTGGGATTGCTGTTGATAATAAATTTAGAAAGGAATGATCTAATATGTCAAGAGCATTGATAATCGGTGCAGGCGGAGTTGCAGGTGTAGTTATACACAAGTGTTGTCAGAACAGCGAGGTGTTTACTGATATCTGTATCGCCAGCAGAACAAAGTCAAAGTGCGATAAATTCAAGGAGGAGCTTCAGGATAAGACCAGGACGAATATCACAACTGCACAGGTGAACGCAGACAACGTGCCTGAGCTTGTGGCTCTTATGAAAGAATATAAGCCTGATATTTGTATCAACGTGGCTCTGCCTTATCAGGATCTCCATATCATGGACGCTTGTCTTGAGTGTAAAGTAGACTATGTTGACACAGCTAACTATGAGCCAGAGGACACTGCAAAGTTTGAATATAAGTGGCAGTGGGCTTACAGAGAGAGATTTGAAAAGGCTGGTATCACAGCGCTTCTCGGATCTGGATTTGACCCAGGTGTAACAGGTGTTTTCTGTGCATATGCTCAGAAGCATTACTTTGATGAAATAAATTATATAGATATCCTCGACTGCAATGGAGGCGATCATGGCTATCCATTCGCAACGAACTTCAATCCTGAGATAAACATAAGAGAAGTTTCCGCAAAGGGTTCTTATATTCAGGACGGCAAGTGGGTAGAAACTGAGCCAATGGAGATAAAGAGAGTTTATAACTTCGATCAGGTTGGTGAAAAGGATATGTATCTTCTCCACCACGAGGAGCTTGAATCACTTGCGCTCAACATCAAGGGTATCAAGAGGATACGTTTCTTCATGACATTTGGTCAGAGCTATCTCACACACCTTAAATGCCTTGAGGACGTGGGCATGACATCTATCGAGCCTATTGACTTTGAGGGCAAGAAGATAGTACCGCTACAGTTCCTTAAAGCAGTTCTTCCTGATCCAGCTTCACTCGGTCCAAGAACAAAGGGTAAGACAAATATCGGCTGTATCTTCCAGGGCAAAAAGGACGGCAAGGACAAGACATATTACGTTTACAACGTATGCGATCATCAGGAGTGCTATAAGGAAGTCGGTTCACAGGCTATCTCCTACACAACAGGCGTGCCTGCAATGATAGGCGCCATGATGATACTCACAGGCAAGTGGAAAAAGCCGGGCGTACACAATATAGAGGAGTTTGATCCGGATCCATTCATGGACGCACTTTACAAGTGGGGTCTGCCTTGGACAGAGAACTTTGATCCTGTTCTTGTTGACTAATAGGAGAACAAAAAATGAAGATCGAAGAAGCTTTTGCGAGATACCTCGGACAAGAGGTGCTTGTTTATACAGTTTCGCAGGGAGGCTCGCTTTCATCAGTTATAGACTGCACACTTGAAGAGATAGGCGATGGCTGGGTAAGAGTTACTCAGGGTGATGACAGAAACGAAAGTATCGTGAATACAGCCAATATCATCAGGATAAGAGAGTATCCACGAAACAAAAACGGCAAAAAGAAAATGGTTTTTGATTAAAGGTGACGAAAAGTGAAAACCAAAACAAAAAAAATGATAGCACCAGTTGTGATAGTTGCTTTGATATCTATTTATTATATAGCTATTGGCGTTATTTTTGCATATATGAATGGTGTTCCTATGCTTGCAAAGATAATTGCTCTGGTAGTTCCTGCCTTGCTGTCAGGCGTTGCAATAACGGTGCTTATTCAGCGTATAAAAGAAATAAAGAAGGGCGAAGATGATGATCTTAGTAAATACTGATTATATTTCTGGCAAAAAGCTTGAAATGCTTGGGCTTGTCAAAGGCTCAACTATCCAGACCAAAAATGTCGGAAAGGATATCATGCAGAGCTTTAAAAATCTTGTTGGCGGAGAACTTACAGCCTATAATGAGATGATGAATGATGCAAGAGCTCTTGCCACGAAGAGAATGGTGGTTGAAGCTGAACAAATGGGTGCTGATGCAGTAGTTAATATAAGATATGCTTCATCTGCTATTGCGGCAGGCGCGGCTGAGGTCATTGCATACGGAACGGCAGTAAAATTTATGGGGGACGAGTAAATGATATTGATGATAGACGATGTTAAAATGGTAAATGCTGATATGTTTTACCCGTATGTCAGCAAGGCACTTGCTCATGATATGGATTCTATAGCTAACGGCGACAAGCTTTATGAGAAGCTCTGTGAAGTCGAAGAGCCATTGGAAATAATGATACATGACTTTGACGATATTCCTGAGGAGAGCCTTGAATTTGCCAAGGGTGTTCTTAGTGTTTTTATGGACGCAAGAATGAAAAACAAAAATATTACAGTAAACTTTATCAACGATGGTTCATATAGATGAGCCGTGGAGGAAAAGAATGTTTGATATTTCCAAGGTGAAAACCCCTTGTTATGTTGTTGACGAAGCAAAGCTTCTAAAAAATCTGACTATCTTGGATAATGTCATGGAGAAAACGGGTTGTAAAATACTTTTGGCACAGAAAGCTTTTTCCATGTATAGCACATATCCTATGATATCACAGCACTTGAAAGGCACTACCGCAAGCGGTCTTTATGAGGCAAAGCTTGGCAGGGAAGAGTTTGACGGAGAAGTTCATGTTTATTCTCCTGCATACACAGAAAAGGACATGAATGAGCTTGTTCAGATATGCGACCATATCGTGTTCAACTCACCAAAACAGTGGCAGAAATTCAAGGGCATTGTTGAAAAAAGCGACAGGAAGATATCCTGTGGAATAAGGTGCAATCCTGAGTATTCGGAGATCGAAACGGATATCTACAATCCATGCTTCAAAAATTCAAGGCTCGGAACAACTTTAGATAATTTTGATGACAGTCTTATCGACGGCATAGATGGTCTGCATTTTCATACTATGTGTGAGCAAGGCTCTGATGTGCTAAAAAGAACGATACCGCATATTGAGGAGAAGTTCGGCAAGTATCTTTACAATATGAAATGGATAAATCTTGGTGGTGGACATCACATAACCCGTGATGACTATGACCTAGATACCCTTATCGAGTGTGTGAATTATCTTCATGACAAATATGGTGTTCAGGTTTATCTTGAGCCTGGTGAGGCTGTTGCACTCAATGCAGGATATCTTGTTTCAGAGGTGATAGACACGGCTAAAAACGGCATGGATCTTGCTATCCTTGACGCATCAGCTGCTTGTCATATGCCTGATGTTTTGGAAATGCCTTACAGACCAAATGTTGTTGGTTCGGGTGTTGCAGACGAAAAGGCTTACACATATCGCCTTGGCGGTCCGACCTGTCTTGCAGGTGACATAATCGGGGATTATTCCTTTGATAAGCCGCTTAAAGAAGGTGACAGGCTTGTTTTCTGCGATATGGCTATATATTCCATGTGTAAAAACAATACTTTCAACGGAATGCCTTTGCCGTCAATATATCTTCAAAAGCTTGACGGCGAGTTGGAGCTTATAAAAGAGTTCGGCTATGATGATTTTAAAATGAGATTATAAGAAAAAGCGGTCTGATTTTTGGTCAGATCGCTTTGTTTATGTTTTATTTATGCAAGGCAGTGTTTTTCAATTTCTTTCATAACGCTGTTGTCATTGTTTGAGCCTGTCATGAAATTTGCTACCTTTTTAATAGACTCATGAGCATTTGACATTGCAAAGCTGTAGTAAGAATTGTTGAGCATATCAACATCGTTAAGATAATCGCCGAAAGCCATGGTTTCTTCATATCGTACTCCAATGCGGTTTTCTATGGTTCGCAGTGCAGTGCCTTTTGTTACGCCCTTATTCATTATATCCGTCCAGTATTTACCCGAAAGCTGCACGTTGAAATTTTCGCCGAAGCGTTCTTCAAGCTTGCTGTAGCCGTCATTTTCAATGCCGCTTTCTTCAAAAACGGCTATCTTGAAAACATCATCGTCAACAAGGGTGAGATCCTCCATCTTTACTTGATTTACATAGTATGAAGCTATTTCTTGGTGCTGACTGTCATTTTTTGAGTTATGCCATGTGCCATTTTTTCCGCAAAGAAGAACTGTAAGTCCTAATTTGTCGCAAAATCTAACAGCTTCTTTAACGGTATCCTTTGGCAACACTGAAACCGAAAGAAGTTTTCCTTTATCAACAACATATGCACCATTGTCGCAAATAAATGTCATGTCGTCAAGATATTCAGAAAACTGTTTTTTTAGCGTGCAGTAGCTTCTGCCACTTGAAATAACAAATCTGATATTTTTATTAAACAGCCGTTTTACTATGTTGTCAAAATTTTCGGGAAGCTGCTTGTTATCGTCAAGCAAAGTGCCGTCCATGTCAGTTGCAATAAGTTTTATCATTGTTTTCCTCCGTGATCATTGTTATGCTCAGACATTCCTATTATAATGTATTTCCATACTATTTTCAATTCTTTTTGATTTTTGACAAAAAACTTTGTCGATTTTAATATATTTATTCCATATAAACAAAAGCACATTGAGATTATTGTACAGTTAAATTATTTTAATATACATAAAGTGTAAATTGTTTTACACGATTATTACAAAAGTGAAAAATAGCTGAAATTTCAGCTTAATTTGTTGACATTAAGGTTCAATGGGAGTAAAATATACTTTGTTCAAGGAATATTGCCTTTAAATTAGTTGGCTAGTTTGAGGAAAGTTTTGTGTATTTCACTGAAAAGGTTTTAATATGCTTGACTTTTATCAGAAAAAATTATACAATATTCTTTGCGACTGAATAAAGTAAATTGAAAAGGAGATATAAATGAATAAGGTCATAACAAAGATCCGCAGCGGAATAGGCGGATATCTGAAGGATAACATCTTGTTTCTAACATTTGTATTTGCATCTGTTCTGAATGGATTTCTTCTTAGAGCATTTACTGTTAAGTTTAATTACAGCCAGATAAAACCGCTTATGGCTGATATGGCAGTTATACTGTTGCTTGCTCTCATATCATATGTGTTCAAAAAACCGAGAAAGCAGTTTGTCTACCTTTTGATACTGACAATAATTTTCTCTATACTTTGTACGGCGAACTCAATTTATTATACAAACTATAAATCATTCATCTCAGTGTCGCTTATTTCAACGGCTTCACAGCTCGGCGGAGTAATGGACGCTGTTACTGAGAACATCATGGAACCAAAGGATCTTATTTTCCTGTGGGATATCCCTGCGATCATAGTTGTGTACATACTTCTTAAAAGACGTACAAGAGATTATATCACCGAGGTCAAGGAAAAGAGAAAGCGCCGTGGATATGCTCTTGGAACATTTTGTGTTTCCATAGGTCTTGCAGGAATATTTTGCTCAACACTTACCGGCACTGATTATTCAAGACTTGCTAAGCAGTGGAACAGAGAATATGTTCTTGGCACTTTTGGTCTTTACACATATCAGTTCAGCGATGTTATTTCCTGCACTCATGCGAAAATAAATATGATGTTTGGCTATGAGGAGAGCGAGGAGGTTTTCAATAAGTTCTATGACGATAAGTCAAAGACTGAAGAAACTTCCGAAAAGAGTAACAAGTACACAAATATTTTCAAGGGCAAGAACATTATAGTTATCCACGCTGAAAGTTTTCAGCAATTCTGTATGGATACATATATAAACGGAGAAGAGCTTACACCTAATATGAACAAGCTTGCGAGAGAGGGTCTTTATTTCTCAAATTTCTATGCTCAGGAGAGTGTGGGAACAAGCTCGGATAGCGAGTTTACCTTTGCTTCTTCTCTTATGCCAGCTTCAAGCGGTACAGTTGCTATCAACTATTGGGACAGAGATTACACTACTACCCAGAAAATGCTTAAGAAGAAGGGCTATTATACTTTCAGTATGCACGGCAACAACGGCTCTTACTGGAACAGACTTAATCTACATCATTCCCTTGGTTATGATGATTTCTTTAACTATAACAAAGATTTTAACATTGATGAAACTATTGGTCTTGGTCTGTCAGACAAATCGTTCTTCAGACAGGCAGTGCCAAAGATCGAGAAGATAAACAAGGAGCATGATAAGTGGTATGGTGCGTTCCTTATGCTCACAAACCATACGCCGTTTACTGACATTGAGCGTGTGAGCGACTATGAGGTAGATTTCAAGTATAAGATGTACAACGAAGAGGACGGGATGTATGAGGAAAAATCTGCACCGTTCCTTGAGGGTACAAAGCTTGGATCTTATTTTAAGTCTGTTCACTATGCAGATCAGGCTATCGGTCAGTTCATGACAGACCTTGACAATGCAGGACTTCTTGATAACACTGTAGTTGTTATTTATGGTGACCATGACGCAAAGATAAAGGCTGAGGAGTATGACCGATATTTCAACTATAATCCATTTACTGATTCTGTTCTTACTGAGGATGACGAGGGCTATGTTCCTGTTGACGATTTCTACTACAATCTTAACAGAAAAGTGCCGTTCATAATATGGTCAAAAGACGGCGGATATAAGCCTACAGAGGTTAAGCAGATAATGGGTATGTATGACGTTCAGCCAACACTTGGAAATATGTTTGGCTTCTCAAATGTTTATGCACTTGGTCATGATATTTTCTCTGTTGCTGATAACGAGGAAAATGTTGTTATCTTCCCAAACGGCAATTTTGTAACAGATACTGTTTACTATGATAGCCAGAAAAACACATATTTTGATCTTACGGATTACAAAAATGTGGCAACGGCGGTGTCGTGCAATCAAGTATATAAAGATGATCCTAACCCAGTGTATATGGACAACGATCAGGGTCTGTTCAAGACCACTGTGAATGAAGCATACTGTCAGGATTCTTGTAACGCACGAATAAACGACGGTGTTGTGGACGAGGATTATATCAGTAACTATTCAAATTATGCAGAGGAGCGAATTAACATTTCCAATGCTATAATCTACTATGATATGATATATAAGACCGACCACGGTTTCAGCAACAACAATATGAACGGTGACAATTCATCGTCAGGTGCTAATTCTGTTTTTGCACCGCCTGAGAATAAGAGAACATTTGGCAGACACGCTGCATAATAAAAATCGGAGTCGAGTATGATTCGGCTCCGATCTTTTTGTTGTATCTTAAAAAGCATAAAAAAAAGACTAGCCAAGCTAGTCGATTTTTTGGAATATTCAAGCATTAAGCTCTTTCTACCTTACCTGAACGCAGGCATCTTGAGCAAGCGTAAATGTGACAAGGAGTGCCGTTTACAACAGCTTTAACTCTCTTTACATTTGGCTTCCAAGTTCTGTTTGTTCTTCTGTGTGAGTGTGATACCTTGATACCAAAAGTAACGCCCTTACCGCAGATCTCGCATTTTGCCATTACGCTGCACCTCCTTTACCCTTAAAAATGCAATACTATTATTCACAATATTTAATATTATAGCATAACTGAAAAGAAATTGCAAGGGCTTTTTGAGATTTTTTTTGAAATTTCCGTAAAATCGCATATATTTATCGTTTTCGATTAAAAATAAAGACAAAATGCCTTGAAATTTCATTGAAAATAGTGTATAATTACACTTGTGATTTGTGAAATTTTGTTTTGAAATGACAGGAGGTCATGAAAATATGGATCCGCAGAAAATTCTTGATTACGGTGCAAAGCTCATTGTAATTTTCATGTGTATACCTATCCATGAGTATGCTCACGCATGGGCGGCAACAAAGCTTGGGGATGATACCCCACGTTATCAGGGTAGACTTTCCCTTAACCCTCTTGCACATCTTGACCCTATTGGTGCATTGTGCATATTCTTCATAGGTTTTGGCTGGGGCAAACCTGTTCAGGTAAACCCTATCAGGTTTAAGAATTACAGGAAGGGCATGGCACTCACGGCAGCCGCAGGTCCTATCTCAAATATCATAATGGGACTTATCGGAATAGTTCTTTATAAGCTTTTTTATGTGCTTTATATAGTGCATTATTCTATAGCTCTTTACTATGTGTCGCTTATATTATATTACTTTACAGCTATAAACGTGGGACTTGCAGTGTTCAACCTTATACCTATCCCGCCGCTTGACGGTCAGAAGATACTTTCTTACTTTACAAGCAGTAAGGTAGACCGCTTTATGGCGCAGTATCAGAACTATATCGCTATTGCATTTATGATACTTGTTGTAACAGGCGTTCTTGATACGCCTATAGGTTGGCTACAAAATGGTATGTTTTGGATAATGGATAAGCTTACATTCTGGGTTGACCCTATACTAAAAGCGATATTTTTGAAATAAAACTGTTCATGAAAGGAAAAACGTAAATGAGTGCTGCTCAGTTCAAGCTGGATATGTTTGAAGGACCGCTTGATTTGCTTCTTCACCTTATCAGCAAGCACAAACTGAATATTTACGATATTGAGATATCTTTGCTCCTTGAACAGTATATGGACTATATCAATGATCTTGACCACGAGGATTATGAGGATGCCGCTGATTTTCTTGAAATGGCGGCACGCCTTATATACATAAAGACCTGTTCGCTTCTTCCTCATGACGAGGAGTCAAAAGAGCTTAAAAAAGAGCTTGAAGGCAGGATCATCGAATATTCTCTGTGCAAACAGGCGGCACAGACTCTCCGTGAAGTTTACGTTGGTGACCTTGTTTTTATAAGGGCGGCGATAAAGCTTCCTGTAAACAAGACCTATACCCGTGAGCATGACCCTCAGTGCCTTTACGACGCTTATATGGGCATATCAAAGAAAGCCCGTGAGAGCGTTCCGCTGAAAGCGAAGATGTTCGAGCCGATAGTTTCACATAAGATAGTATCGGTCACATCGAAGATAATTCATGTCCTTAAAAGACTTTATAAGCATGGTGAATGCGATATGGGCGACCTTTATGACGGCATGACGGAGAAAAGCGAGAAAGTCGCTACTTTTCTCGCTATATTGGAGCTTACAAAGTCTGGCAGGATATTTCTCAATGACGATAACTCAAAGATTTTTTTCAACAAGGCTTCAAAGAACAAAAAAGTCGAGTCCGACTTCGATAAGCCTGTTGTTATCGAAAGCGAAACGACAGAAGCTGTCCACGAGCCTGAGCCTATAGAAAATATACTTGACGATGAGCCTTCGGGTGAGATAGAAGAAGTTGCTGATGTTGACGCAGAGCGTGAAGAAGCTTCTCAGTCAAAGCGGTATATATCTGCAAAATCCGAGCGCATATCAGGTGAAGTCATTGCGGCGTATGCTCCTGTGAAGTCAGCTGAGGAGGTCATGGCAGAAATGGAGCAGATATCTGAAAAGATAGACAGTATTGATTTACATACCGAGCCTGCTATGGCAAAGCGTGAGCCCGAACAGCCTGATGAAGCCACTATGGAGGAGATAAGGCTAATCGAACAGCTTGCGGATATCACTCCTGACACAGTGTTCAAGCCTAATTACTGGGCAAAAAGAAGATATTATTGGGGATATTCACCTGTTGGCGATGACGGAGACAATAATTTCTGGTGCTACGGATAAAATAAGAAAAGGGATAATCTATGGAACATTCAAATATACAGGCAGCCGTCGAGGCTGTGCTTTTTGCAAGCGGAGAGCCTGTGGAGAGCGAGAAGCTATGCGAGGCAGTTGGTATCGTCAAAGATCAGCTTGAGGAAGCTCTTGACTCTTTGGCGGATAAATACAGCAAGGCTGAAAGCGGAATTACGCTTCTGAGCCTTAATGGGTCATATCAGCTTGCCACAAAAGAAGAGCTTGCGTCATTCATAAAGGCGGCTTTGGAGATAAAGAAAAACTCTGTTCTTAGCCCTGCGGCAATGGAAGCGCTGACAATAGTCGCATACAATCAGCCTGTAACAAAGGGCTTTGTGGAACACGTCAGGGGAGTTGACTCCTCGGGAGTTGTAAATTCTCTCGTGGACAAGGGATTGCTTGCTGAGGCTGGCAGACTTGACCTGCCTGGCAGACCTATTGCATACAAGACGACGGACAATTTTCTCCGTTGTTTCAGGCTGTCAAGCCTGGACGATCTGCCGCCTATCCCTGATAAGCAGGAGCAGATAACCATTGACGAGATAACAAAAGAGAATGATACGGAAGAATAAAGTATGACCGTGAGGGGAGATGATAACGATAATTGTTTTATGGATACTGCTTGGTATTATAGCGGTTATTGTTATCCTGCTTCATTTTTCCATTACGGCACAGATAGATCTGAATAAAAAAGGCTTTGATCTTAAAGTACGGTATATGTTTTTTGACATTTATCCACGAAAGCCTAAGAAGAAAAAACAGAAAAGATCAAAAAAAGCTGAACTGCCTGAGGATAGTTTTGATGATTTTGAGGAGTTTGAGGACAATATTGAAGAAAGCTTACCTGTCCCACAGACTGATGATACGCCTGATAAAACAGGAGAAGTGTTCGAGCAAATTATTGAAGCTAAGCCTGAAAAAATAGAAAAGAATGAAGCAGATGAAAATGTCAGCGTGTCTGAGGTAGAGGATAAGCAGGAAGTTATCTCTGATATTGATACTGATACCAATGTTGAAGCTGGTGCAGAGGACAAACCCGAGGAAATAACTGTGAAGCAGGAGAAAAAGGGCTTTGTCGGAAAGCTTTTCCACAAAAAGGATAAGGGTGAAAAGAAGCCGGTTTCTAAGTCTAAAGGTAAGAAAAAAAGCAAGCTTGATGAGCTGAAAGCGCAGTATAAAAAGGTGAAGCCTTATATTCCAATGGGCTGGAAATATTTCAAAAAGCTTCTGAAAGCTATACGCTTTACAGACACAAGGATAGTTCTTGACGTTGGAAAAGAGGACGCTTACGAAGCGGCTATGCTATACGGCAAGGTGCAGGCAGGGCTTTTCAATACCATTGCAATACTTGCGGGTGTTTTTACAGTAAAGCTTAAAAAAGCTGATGTGAACTGCATTTTTGATGAAAAAAAGTTCGGATATGACGTTCATACATTAGTCAGGGTAAGACCAAGCACTTTGATAGCAATAGGGTTTTGCACGGGCGTTAATTTTCTTAAAATATATCTTTCAGGCAGACATAAGAAAAAGCGTGCTGCCAAGCGTCGCAGTAAAGAGCTTGCGGCTAAGAAGAATGAAGTTAAAGCAACAAATTGAAATACGAAAGGTTGAGAAAAATGAGCGAAAGTACAAAGATCGAGGGACTTGTTAAAACTGCAATGGACAAGGTTCGTGAAATGGCAGACTGCGAAACTGTTGTGGGCAAGCCTATCGTTACCGCAGATGGTACTACTATAATCCCGGTTTCAAAGATATCAGTGGGCTTTGCGTCGGGTGGCTCCGACTTGCCAACAAAAAGCACCAAGGAAACGTTCGGCGGTGGCTCAGGCGGAGGAGTAACTATCCAGCCTATCGCTTTTATCGCTGTTTACAAGGGCGAAGCAAAGCTTTTACAGCTTTCAATGAATGCGACAAAGGAAAATGCTATCATAAATATGGTACCTGAGGTAATAGATAAGATAACAGATTTTCTTGGCAAAAAGTCTGACGACGAGGACGAAGACGAGGAATAATTTTACTGAATTTTAAAAGCACAAGTGAGCAAACTAATCCTTGAAATTGATTTTAAGGGTGTGGTTTGTTTGAAATGCGTGACGGTATTTATTTGTACGGTCATGATGATGTGCTTTTGCTGTATGAATGTCAGTGCTGACGATCTCAGTGAGATATCCGCGAAGAGTGCTATAGTTATAGACGGCGAAACAGGTGATGTGCTGTTCGAGAAAAACGCCTATGAAAGGCGTCCGATGGCAAGCACTACCAAAATAATGTCTGTGCTTCTTGTGCTTGAAAGTGGTGAAGATCTTGACAAGCAGTTCGTGGTAGACAGCGAAGCAATAAAAGTCGAAGGCTCGTCCATGGGTCTTCAAGATGGTGACAAAGTCACTCTGCGTGATCTATGTTGTGGCATGCTTCTTCCAAGCGGAAATGACGCTGCAAATGCTGCTGCGGTAAGAGTGGCAGGAAGTATCGGCAAGTTCGTTCAGCTTATGAACAAAAAGGCTGAACAATTGGGGCTTAATGATACTCATTTTGTAACGCCGTCTGGGCTTGATGATGATACAGATGAGCATTATTCCACTGCAGCGGATATGGCAAAGCTTGCGGCGGAAGTTATGAAAAATGAAGATTTCAGAGCTATATGTCGCCTTGAAAAGGTTGAGTTGTGCTATGGAAACCCACCGTATGACCGCTGGCTAATTAACTCAAACAAGCTTTTAAAAAGCTGTGAGGGTATTGTGGGCGTAAAAACGGGATTTACGGACAAGGCGAGGAGATGTCTTGTTTCAGCCTGTGACAGAAAGAACAAAGAACTTATCTGCGTTACCTTGAATGCTCCTGATGATTGGAATGATCACTCTAAGCTTTATGATCATTGTTTTGATTTTGTATCAAAACAGAAGCTTCCACTGGATAAATATAGCTTTGATGTTGCAGTTGTTGGCGGAGTGAGCGACAGCGTGAATTGTAAGGCAGTGCAGGCAAGTGCAGTGCTTTTGAATGGCAGGGCTTACAAAGTCAAGACAAAGATATATCTGCCAAGGTTTGTTTATGCACCTGTGAAAAGTGGGGATAAAATAGGGCAAGCGGTGTTTTATTACAATGATGTGGAGATAGCCCGAACGGATATCACGGCGGTGGAAGATGCGATGCTTGCAGAGCCTGAAAAGCCAGATATATTCCACTATTATCTAGATAAGCTGAAAAAATTGTTTGCATAACGGCTCGGTGTGAGCCGTACATAAATAAGGAGAAAATATGGAAAAGATTCGTATACAGAAAATAATGTCTGACAGTGGTGTTTGTTCAAGAAGAAAGGCGGAGGAGTATATCTCAGAGGGAAGAGTAAAGGTCAATGGCAGACCTTGCAAGCTTGGCGACAAGGCTTTGGCAGGCAAGGATATAATCACCCTTGATGGGGAAAAAATATATGTTGCCAAGAAAAGACAGCTTTATTATATCATGCTCCACAAGCCAAGAGGATATGTTACCACAATGAGCGATGAGCTTGATAGAAAGTGCGTAACTGAGCTTCTGACAAAAGTGCCTGAAAGAGTTTATCCTATCGGCAGACTTGACAAGAACTCAGAGGGACTGTTACTTTTCACAAATGACGGAAATTTTGCCAATGATATCATGCACCCTTCGAGGCATGTCGCTAAGACTTATCGTGTTACAGTAAGACCTGACATAAACGATGAGCAGCTCATAAAGCTTGCTTCAGGAGTTGAAATAGACGGCAAAATGACGCAGGAGTGTTCAGTTGTCGTGCTCGACAAACAGCCTGGCAGGGTTGTGCTTCAAATGACTATCCATGAGGGCAGGAACCGTCAGATAAGAAAAATGTGCGAAGCTGTGGGACTTGAAGTCGCAAGACTAAAGCGCACTGCCATCGGTCCGATTAAACTTGGTATGCTAAAACCAGGTGAGTATAGAGAGCTTAAACCTGACGAGCTAAGGGCTTTAAGAAATGCTATCACCAAAAAATAACGCTTATCGAGGGTCTCTTTTTGTCAGGAGGCCCTTTGCTATTGTGCAAAATGCTTAATAATATGCGTGTATCGATATTGATTATGCTACTAAACGTAAAATATGCGGAAATAGGTCAATTTACTCTTGTAAATTTGGCGGAAAAATAGTATAATATTAAGTGTATAAATATGATAAAATCCAGTAGTTTTGCGTTATTTTATCACAAAAATTATTTGAATGGAGGAAACTGTATGTCTGATTCAATTTCTACTCTTGCTGAGCTTAAAGCTGCGTCACAGACCCCTACTGCTGCAAGAAACAGGCTGACATATTTGTTTGACGAAGGAAAATTTACAGAGCTTGACGCTTATGCTGCTGCGGGTGACTCCCTTGCTGGAGTTATTACTGCTTTTGGCTATGTTGAGGGTAATCCTGTATATGCTTTTTCTCAGGACGTGACTGTTAAGGACGGTGCTTTGACAGAGGCACAGGCAAAGAAGATAGCAAAGGTTTATGACCTTGCTGCTAAGACAGGAGTTCCTGTTGTCGGAATATTCGATTCTTATGGTGCTGACGTAAGCGACGGTTCAAAGGCTCTCAATGCTTATGGTGAGCTGCTTATGTGGACTTCTAACCTTTCAGGTGTTGTTCCTCAGATAGCTGTTGTCGCTGGCACTTGTGCAGGCTGTGCAGCAATGCTCGCTGAGTCTGCTGACTTTACTGTTATCGCTAAGGACGCTGAGCTTTATGTTGCACCAAACGCAAACATAAAGAACTCTGCTGAAAATGCTGCTGAAAACGGCACTGCTGCTGTTGTTTGTGAGGACGATAAGTCTGCTGTTGAGGCTGCCAAAAATATACTTACAAAACTTCCACAGAACAACCTTTCACCAGTACCAATGTATGAATTTGCTGATCCAACTGAGACTGTTGGTGATGACGCTGATGGCATTGCAAAGGCTGTTTGCGATGGCGACAGTGTAACTGAGCTTAATGCTGAGTATGGCAAGGCTTCTTATACAGCACTTGCAACACTTGGCGGTGCTACAGTCGGCGTTGTTGCTACTAACAAGACAGGCGACAAGCTTACGTCTGCTGATTGCTCAAAGATCGCAAGATTTGTAAGAACTTGCGACGCTTACGCTATCCCTGTTGTAACTTTTGTTGATACTGAGGGCTTCAAAGCTGATGATGAAACTGAAGCTTACGGCGCTGTTAAGGATATGGCAAAGCTTTGCCACGCTTACGCTGAGGCTACTACTATTAAACTTGCTGTTGTTACAGGTAAGGCTTATGGTCCTGCATTTATTGCACTTGCTGGTAAGGGTTCAAATGCTGATCTGTCATTTGCTCTTGATACCGCTGTTATCTCTGCACTTGCTCCTGTTACTGCTGTTGAGTTCCTCCAGCATGATGAGCTGAAGGGTGCTTCTGATCTTACTGCTGCAAGAAACACTCTTGCTGATAAGTTCGCTAAGGAGAATGCCTCTGCTGCTGTTGCTGCAAAGAATGGCTGCGTTGACGGTATCATCGCTAAGAACGAGATCAGACAGACACTTATGGATTCTATCGAGGTAATGGCAGGAAAGAGAATTTCCAGACTGCCTAAGAAGCACAGCAATATTCAGTTGTGATAAACATATCAAATTAAAAAAAGATTGGTGGTTTTTAAGATGAAAAGATATAATATTACAGTAAATGGAAAAGCTTATGACGTTGCAGTTGAAGAAGTTGGCGGAAGCGCCGCAGCTGCTCCTGTAGCCGCTGCCTCTGTTGCAGCCGCTCCTGCTGCTCCAGCTCCTGCCACAGCACCTGTTGCAGATGGCACAAAGGTAACAGCTCCAATGCCTGGTACTATCCTTGACATCAAAGTAGCTGTAGGTGATACTGTTAAGTCTGGTCAGGCTATCTGCGTACTGGAAGCTATGAAAATGGAAAATGACGTTAACGCTCCTTGCGACGGTAAGGTACTGAGCGTTAATACAACTAAGGGCTCTGCTGTTGAGACCGGTGCAGTTCTTGCTGTTATCGGCTAATAACATTCCTGAAAAATAACGAAAGGATCGATTTAAAATGGCAAAGCTTAAAATAACTGAAACTGTCCTCCGTGACGCTCATCAGTCACTTCTCGCTACAAGGATGTCAATGGACGATATGCGTGAGATACTCCCTGAGATCGACAAGATCGGTTTTTATTCTGCTGAGTGTTGGGGCGGTGCTACATTTGACTCATGTATCAGATTCTTAAATGAAGATCCATGGGAAAGACTTCGTATACTTAGAAAAGAAATGCCTAACACAAAGCTCCAGATGCTTTTCAGAGGTCAGAATATGCTTGGCTACCGTCACTATGCTGATGACCTTGTTGAGTATTTTGTACAGAAGTCTATTGCAAATGGTATTGATATTATCAGAATTTTTGACGCACTGAACGATATCAGAAACCTTGAAACAGCTATCAAGGCTGCTAAGAAGGAAAATGGTCACGCTCAGGTTGCTATCTCGTACACACTTGGCGAGGTATTTACTCATGAGTATTACATGAACTATGCAAAGCAGATCGAGAATGCAGGTGCAGATTCTATCTGTATCAAGGATATGGCGGCTCTTCTGACTCCATATGAGGCTGAAACACTTGTTAAGGACCTCAAGTCAGCAGTTAAGATCCCGATCCAGCTGCATACTCACTACACATCAGGTCTTGCTTCCATGTGTATCCTTAAGGCTGTTGAGGCTGGCGTTGACGGCGTTGATACTGCAATGTCACCACTTGCTCTTGGTACATCTCATGCACCAACTGAGTCTATCGTTGCCACATTCAAGGGCACTGAGTATGACACAGGTCTTGACCTTGTTAAGCTCAACGTGATAAGAGATTACTTCATGAAACTCAGAAAGAAGTACATCGACAACGGTCTGCTTGACCCTTCAATGCTTGCTACAAATACAAATGCGCTTCTTTATCAGGTACCAGGCGGAATGCTTTCAAACCTTCTTTCACAGCTGAAACAGGCTGGCAAGGCAGATCAGCTTGACGACGTTCTCAAGGAAGTTCCAAAGGTTCGTAAGGACGCAGGTTACCCACCACTGGTTACACCTACATCACAGATCGTTGGTACACAGGCTGTGTTCAACGTAATCATGGGCGAGAGATACAAGACAGTTACTAAGGAGTTCAAGGGACTTGTTAAGGGCGAGTACGGTAAGACACCAGTTGCTATCGACCCTGAGTTCCAGAAGAAGATTCTTGGCGACGAAGAGCCTATCACTTGCCGTCCTGCTGACCTTCTCCAGCCAGAGTTTGAAACAATGAAGAAAGAGGCTGCTGAGTGGACAGAGCAGGAGGAAGATATCCTCACATATGCAATGTTCCCTAAGGTTGCACCTAAGTTCTTCAAGGACAGACGTGATAGAAAGTACGGCGTTGACGGTAAGCACTCAGACGCTGAAAATAAGGTTCACCCAGTTTAATAACAATTATCCCACAGTTTCGGCTGTGGGATTTTTTTGTCTGTGGCTCTTGAAAAATCTGTACATTTGTGCTATAATTAATATACATTTTTTCGGGAGGACGCCAAGATGAACAAAAAGGAAATAAATGAAATTAAGAAGAATTTCAGCGATGACTGCGGCTTTTTTACCGTGAACCACGTTGTTACCGCATTTGTGGACGCTGAAAAGAACATAAAGTGCAAGACCAATCAGCTTTACAACACTATTCCGCAGGACGAGGCAGAGCTGATAATGATAAATCTGAAAAAGGTGCTCAGCGGCTCTATCGGCAAAAATCTGTTGGAATATTCGTTTCCAAAGGACGCATATCTTGAGGGTGGCGCACAGCCTTTCATGTATGAAACATTGCAAAGCAAGCTGCTTGATGAGGAAAAGGTTGATAACTTTCTGAATGCCATTGTGGAAAAGGTGGAGTATGTGTCAACATATACCATTTTCATGGCACATTGTACGTATTCTGTGCTGAAAAAGAACAAAATGGACGAGTTTGAGGACGAAGCTGACACAGATTACAATTTTATAGTGACAGCTCTTTGCCCTGTAAATCTGCGTATTGACGGGCTTGTGTATGATGAACAGGACAACTCTATCGCTAAGAAAGAGTCATGCGACAGAATTGTTGAGCTTCCAAGCGATGGCTTTTTGTTTCCTCTTTTCAATGATCGTGCGCCTGATATCAACGGCGTGCTTTACTACACGAAAAACGCCAAAAAGCCGAACACTTCCGTTGTTGAAGAGCTTCTTGGTTGCGAGTTCTCAATGACCTGTCAGAACGAAAAGGAAACTTTCAAGGATATCCTCACAAGTGTTGTGGGCGATGAACTTGACTATGATCTTATCACTACTGTGAATGACAAGATTTCCACATTTGTTGACCAAAATGCTCATGAAACTGAGATACCGACAATTGACGAACATAAACTTTCGTCCATTCTGTGGGAAGCTGGAGTTAGTCAGGATAAGCTTGATAATCTTCCTAAAGTTTTTGACGCTGCGGCTGGCGGGAAGCCACTCACAGCGGTAAACCTTGTGGAGAAAAGGACCGTAGTTTCTGCTCCAAGCATAACCGTAAATATTGGCAAGGACGCAGTTGACAAGGTAAAAACTCAGATAGTCGATGGCAGAAAATGCCTTATAATCAATCTGGATGACCCTGAGATAGAGGTCAACGGGCTTGAAACTACAATAAAATAGGCACAAAAAAGGCAGCTCAACGCTGCCTTTTCTTTATATAAGCTCGCCAAACGAGAACTTGCCGTCTTCCAGTATGAGATAGCTGTGTGCTGAATTTTCTTTCGGTATGGAAACAGAACCGGGGTTTATATAGGTGTAATCGCCACAGTCTTTAATAACCGGCACATGAGTATGACCGTGAAGAAGAATATCGCCCTTAGACAGCGGTGGCAGATTGTCGCAGTTGAATTTGTGACCATGTGTGGCGAATATCCTCAGTCCGTCACAGCATATATAAGCATATTCCGCCATAACAGGGAAGTCAAGCACCATTTGATCGACTTCTGTGTCACAATTACCACGCACGCACAGAAGCTTGTCTTTAAGCGGATTGAGCATGGCTATCACCTGCTTTGGTGCATATTCCTTTGGAAGGTCGTTTCTTGGTCCGTGATAGAGGATATCACCCAAAAGAATTAGTTTTTCCGTGCCGTTTTGCTCAAAGGCTTCAAGCATTTTTTTGCACCAGTAAGCCGAACCATGAATGTCTGACGCTATCATAAGTTTCATATTTTACACTCCTTTATTTTATGATCTCAGATGCAAGCTTGTGCAAAGACACATACTCTGGCTTTATTTTGTTATAAATATCGCAGCCTTTTTCCTTTTTGAACTCTTTTACCATTCTGATATAAAGCTGCTGTTTTGTTGTGGCGTCAATGACTGCTTCTCTTATAAGCGCAAGTTCGTCTTTGTTGCATTTGCCGTCGAGTAGCTCATCAAGTTTTACGGATAGTACATCATGGTAAACAACCTTTTCAGTTTTCTGAGCCGTCATCGTTTTATCTTCATCAGCGGTGCATGTATTTTCGGATTCCTGTAGTCCTTTAAGTCGCAGATATCTTGGCCTGAGAAGCTTGTAAAAATCTGTAGCCTGCTTTTTATATACCTTTGCAAGAGAATTGTGAAGCTCCTCTTTTGTGTTAGACTCAGCTATAAGTTTGCTGATTTCTTCTATTTGCTCTTCGCTGCAAATGTTTGCAAGTATGCTTTGGAGATCGTTGTTTTTTTGTGCGGTACACTTTTTTCTACCCTTTTTCACTTTGACGATAGTTTCAACAACAGGATCACTTTCTACTTCGACAATATCAGGTGCACAGGCTTCTGGCTCTTCTTCGACTTCTTCTGTATTACCATTCATATTTTCGTTTAGTGTAACAGAATAATCTATAGCCGAAGGCTCAGGGTTTGGCTCATCAGCTTCGTCAAGAGTTATCTCTGACTCTGTCTGAATGTCTGCTGTTTCTTGTATTTCCTCTGCCTTTTCGACTATATGTTTAGTCGATTCTTCATCTTCATTGTTTTCGGTCGGATTAATCTTATGATTAGCGAAATTAATAGCGGTTTGTATTGTCCTAGTTCTGTAGACCATAGCATTTGGGCTGTCAACATACTTACCGTGCCAGAAATCATGAAGAAAGTCAAAACCTCTGTCATTGCTGATAACAAAAATATTCGTGTAAGTATCCTTGGCTACAAGATAACCCAGAAGTGTTGAAAGCTGAAAATCCAGGGCATTTTTGCCACCAACGTTTACCTTGAAGTATTCAATATCAGCCTTTGATGTAAGAACTTTCTGGTGCATTTCAAAGTTAATGGTATCGGAATTTTCACTGTAAAAAATTATGACGGTATCAGTTTCAGTTAAATTGTCTATGCCTTGAAGTCCTTTGGATTTGACATTTTCAAAGTCTACCAAATAAATTCTCATGTTGATCTATCCTTTCTTTTTGTGTCGTATAAGAATCGTGGCTGCGATTATAACAATAAGTCCGCCTGTCGCAGTTGCTACCATAAGTATGGCATTTTTGCCCTTTTCATCGTTCTCGCTGCTGTCAGGAACGACCTCCTCATAGGTATAAGTTTTTGTCCTTAACGCCTTGTCTATACAAGAAGCAATAAGTGCGTGACCTTTTTTATTAGGGTGTATATCAAAGTCATTTATGTTGGTCAGTTCCTTTCCGTGACCGCTGAATTCACTAAAAACATCTGCCACTATGTATCTCTCATTTTCATTTTCGTCAGTGGAGTGTTCTTTGATAATGTTGTTAAGTTTTGAAATTTTATCCTTCGATATACTCTGGAAAACAGCAGCCGCAGTGAAGTTATCAAGCGGGTCATATAGTGTCTGAACGATTATTTCACCCTTACTTTTAGCTTCAACAGCGTTAATTATATCATCTAAAGTGCTCGTAAAATTTTTCAGCGCCTTATCCATATCATCAGACATATCCTTCATATCCATTGCAATGCCAATAATATCCTTGGTTTTATCCATCAAATCAGACATTGTGCTTTTAGAAGTAATGCCCAGATCGTTCATCAAAAAATCTATGAAAAGACCAAGAATGTCATTGCCACCTATGGATATAATAACAGCGTCGCTGTCTGCAAGGTCAGCGTCAAATTCGCCTGAATTAATGCGGTCAAGAAGCTGTTGTGAAGTGTCGCCCACAACAGCAGAGTTCACAAGCTTACAGCCGCCAGCGTCTTTAAGCTCAGCTTCATACTGGTCGTGAAGAAGATTTGCATAAGACGCACAAGAATATCTGTTTTCACTGTAGCCTTCCAGACCATAGCCAGCGGCGATTGAATCCCCAAGCACAAGTATATTAGGCGGAACATTTACTTCATGCTTTATAACTTCAGCGTTACAGGCAAGAGGTGTGGCACATGCCATAACGGTTGCCGTGAAAAAAGCCGTTAATCGTTTTAACATCTTATCATCTCCTATATGAGTATATTAACCTTATTATATAATATATTGTACCACATTCAGGACAATTGTACAACATATTTTTTGAAATTTCTTGACTTTTTTAGTGTGTTGTGATAATATATAATAAAAGAATATGAAATCAGTTTGGAAAGCGAGATTTATTATGACTGACTATTATTACCCTGTCCTCAGCGATGAAACGAGCCTGCCTTTGTATGTGCTTGGAATTGGTGCGAGAGATAGAGAATTTCATTTTGTAAGAGAAGATGGCTATCCTAATCATCAGATAATATACTGCACTCGTGGTCAGGGTCACGTTATATTTGATGGTCATGAGTATGATATAAAGCCGGGGGATGCCTTTTATCTGCCACCTTCGGTGCCGCATGAGTATTATCCCATTGGTGATATATGGGAAACCCACTGGATAACCTTTGAGGGCAGGGAAGCAATTGAAATTCTCAAGCATATCAAGCTTGAGAAGGCTAAAGTGTTTCACATAAATGATATCAATGCTGTTGATGCCATATTTAAGAAGATACTTTACCTTATGAAGACTAATTACTACTACTGTGGTCACCAGTGTTCGGCATATCTATATCAGTTTCTTATTGAGCTACACAGAGTCGTAAACCTACAAAATGGTAGTCAGGACGGACAAAAACTCAATCAGTTGCAGCCTGTAATTGATTATATTGATAAGAATTTCAGAAAAGAACTTACTCTTGTGGAGCTTGCTGATCTTATTGACCTTTCACCGCAGTATCTTTGCAGACTTTTCAAGGAGTGTCTTAGTCTAAGACCTTTTGAGTATCTAGCAAGAAAGCGTATACAGCAGGCAAAGCTGCTTTTATTGGAGGATAAGCTTAACATCAATGAAATCGCTGCGGAGGTAGGTTATAACGATTGCAGTTATTTTTGTGCGGTGTTCAAAAAGCATGAAATGCTTTCCCCTGCGGAGTTCCGCTCACTTCATAAAAAAGCTGGCAGCTAAAATATAAGACCCACGGGAAAAACCTGTGGGTCTGTTTTTTATAATATCGTGCCGCCGCCAATGACATATTCGCCGTTATAGAAAACCACAGCCTGTCCCTTTGAGATAGCTTTATGAGGTTCTTTAAAAGTCACGAGTACCTTGCCATCATTCATTGGTGAAACTGTACATTCAGCGTCCTTTTGATGATAACGTGTCTGAGCGGTGCAGGTTATAGGCTCTGTGAGGGTGTCAAACGGAATAAAGTTCACATCTCCTGCCACGAGGCTGTCACTGTATACTTCATCAGCCTTGCCCATAATAAGCCTGTTATGCTCCATATCTTTTGTAATAACGAAAAGCGGTTCGCTATATGAAATGCCTACGCCCTTTCGCTGTCCAATAGTATAGTGTATCAGACCTTTGTGTTTACCAAGCTTTGTGCCGTCAGAAAGAACGATATCTCCCGACTGCTGTTCACCGCAGCGTTTTGTGATAAAGCCTGCGTAATCACCGTCAGGGATAAAGCAGATGTCCTGAGAGTCAGGCTTGTTTGCATTTATAAGCTTGTTTTCTACTGCGATATCACGGATCTTGTCCTTGTGCATCTCGCCAACGGGGAAGAGAGTGTGAGCAAGCTGTTCCTGCGTCATGCTGTAAAGCACATAACTTTGATCCTTTGACCTGTCAGGTGAGCGTTTCAGAAGCCACCTGCCTGAATTTGCGTCATATTCTCTGGAAGCGTAATGCCCTGTAGCTATATGGTCAAAGTCCAGCAGTTTTGCACGCTCATAGAATTTTGCGAATTTCAGATGTTTGTTGCACTCGATACACGGATTAGGCGTGCCGCCTGCCAGATATGTATCAACAAAATTGTCGATAACATAGTGCTTAAAATCATCAGAAAAATTGAATACATGGAAATCAATGCCTAGTTTAAAAGCAACAAAACGTGCGTCCTCTACATCATTGAGAGAACAGCACGTTCTTGTTTTATCCAGACCGATGTCCTCATTGTTGTAGAGCCGCATGGTAGCCCCTGCCACGTCATAACCCTCATCAAGAAGGAGCTTGACCGAAACAGAGCTGTCAACGCCGCCGCTCATTGCCACAAGAACTCTATCAGCCATTGCAGTTCTCACAATCAGGAGCAGACTGCTTGCCTACGAACGGAGTTGGATCGATACCCTGTCTTTTATAGTAGTCAGAAACAGCGGCTTTCATTGCTTCCTCAGCAAGAACAGAGCAGTGAAGCTTTGCTGGTGGAAGACCGTCAAGAGCTTCAACAACTGCCTTGTTTGTAAGTTTCAAAGCGTCTTCAAGCTTTTTACCCTTTATCATTTCTGTAGCGATAGAAGATGTAGCAACAGCCGCACCGCAACCAAAAGTCTTGAACTTAACGTCAGTTATAATGCCGTCATTGACCTTGATGTACATTTTCATTATATCTCCGCATTTAGCGTTTCCTACCTCGCCGACACCGTCAGCATCTTCAATCTCGCCGACATTTCTCGGATGTGCGAAATGATCCATTACCTTTTCGCTGTATATCATTTTTTATTCCTCCTAATCAAGTGTATAGTCGTGAATATTCTCAGTTCTGCAAATTCTTTCCCAAAGTGGTGACATACTTCTCAGGTGCTTTACGATAGGTGGAAGAACCTCAAGAATATAATCAACATCTTCCTCTGTGTTCTCGTCATTGATAGAAAGTCTGAGCGAGCCATGTGCTACTTCGTGTGGCAGACCAAGTGAAAGCAGAACGTGTGACGGGTCAAGTGATCCGCTTGTGCAGGCTGAGCCTGATGAAGCTGCAACGCCTTGAAGATCAAGTGAAAGAAGCATGCTCTCGCCCTCTACTCCACGAACAGATATGTTTACGTTTCCTGCAAGTCTGTGTTCGATATCACCATTGAGCCTTGACTCAGGTATCTTAAGAAGCCCCTCGATAAGTCTATCTCTCATCTTTCTAACACGCTCATTCTTTGCAGGGATATCCTTAACAGCATCAGTGATAGCAACGCCGAGAGCCACGATAGAAGGTACGTTCTCGGTACCTGCACGCTTATTTCTCTCCTGTGCTCCGCCGTAGATAAGGTTAGGCAGATTGATGCCTGCCTTTACATAAAGTGCGCCAACACCCTTTGGAGCGTGGAGCTTATGTCCTGAAAGTGAGAGCATATCAATGTTCATATCTTTAACATTGATGTCAATATTTCCTACAGCCTGAACAGCGTCAGTATGGAACCATACGCCATGCTTGTGGCAAACTTCGCCAATCTCAGCGATAGGCTGTATAGTACCGATCTCGTTGTTAGCTGTCATTATTGTAACAAGGCAGGTATCATCACGGATAGCGTCCTCGACCTGTTGTGCGGTAACAAGACCCTTGTCACCTACAGGAAGATATGTTACCTCAAAGCCAAGCTTTTCGAGATACTGACAAGTGTGCAGAACTGCATGATGTTCAAAAGCAGTTGTGATGATATGCTTCTTGCCCTTTTTTTCTCCAAGCTGTGCACAGCCTCTTATAGCCCAGTTGTCAGACTCAGAGCCGCCAGCAGTGAAATAGATCTCGTTGACCTTCGCACCAAGAGCGTTTGCGACCTGTTCTCTTGCTTTAAGAACGGCTTTTGCACATTCCATTCCCAAAGAATATATACTTGACGGATTTCCGTATAGCTCAGTGAAATAAGGCAGAGCGGCGTCAAGAGCTTTCTGAGATACTCTAGTCGTAGCTGAGTTATCTGCATAGACAAATCTCTTTTCCAATTAAATCATACCTTTCATATATAGATTTCTATTTTATTATATACTAAATTACTACAAAATGCAATAGTTTTCCCTAACTTAATAAAAAATTAATATTTATTTAATTCTATTTATACTGTTTAGAGCCCATTACTGCAAGTTCGTCACAACGTTCGTTTTCCGGATGTCCTGCATGGCCTTTTACCCAGTTGAAATTTACCTTATGCACCTCCAGCAGATCAAGAAGCTTTTCCCACAGATCACTGTTTAGAGCCTTTTTCTTGTCCGATTTCACCCAGTTGTTTGCACGCCATTTTTTTGCCCAGCCTTTTGTAACAGCGTCGATTATATACTTTGAGTCGCTGTAAAGCTCTACCTCACATGGCTCTTTCAGTGCTGAAAGAGCAGTGATAACAGCGGTTAGCTCCATGCGGTTATTGGTTGTAGAGGGATCACCGCCCCAAAGTTCTTTTGAATTGCCTTTATATCTTAGTATAACACCATATCCACCCGGTCCAGGATTTCCGGAGCAAGCACCGTCAGTAAAAATTTCTATTTTCTTCATTTATTTATCTCCGTTTTTGTGATGATTATTATGCAAAACATATTATACTACATTTCTCTCTTTTTTTCAAGTACCTCTCAATGTTTAATATTTTAATATTTATTACTTTTGAAATGTTCAAATTATACAAATGACTTGAATGTCTTTGTATAATTTGAGAATTGACTTAAAGGACATTAAGCTTTATAATTGTAGTGTAACATTGGTTGTTAAGACAGAAAATCATTTGATTTGGAGGTCAATTATTTTATGAAGATCAAGAAGATTCTTGCATTGGCAGTAGCGCTTACATCTGTTTTTGCAGTTGCAGGTTGCGGCTCCACAGGCGACAGCAGTTCAAAGGTATCAACCGTAAAGAAAGTTAAGGTCGAGGATACACAGGAGATAGAGGCTATCCCTGACGACGCTCAGAAAACTATCCGTTGGATGGGTACATATGACCTTAATCCTAACGAGAAAAAGGGCGAGGATAAGTCCGTTGAGATGACCCTTTTCAACAACAAGGGTGGTAAAGTAGAGTACACAAGAGTAACTGACAGCGAAAAATTTGACCAGCTTGCCAGTGCTATCATGGCTCAGCAGAATGTGCCTGATATCTTCAAGTATGAGTGGATGGCTTTTCCTGCACAGGTGCTTAAGGATATGTATCAGCCTGTTGACGATATTGTGAACTTTGACGATCCGCTGTGGGCTGATGTTAAAACAACGGCTGACAAGTTCGTTATGGGCGGCAAGCATTATGTTGCTCCTATAAGCTTCACAGTCGGCACACTCATGATGTATGATCAGGACGTTATTGACGCTGAGGGTCTTGATGATCCATATGAGCTTTATCAGAATGGTGAGTGGAATTGGGATAACTGGTATGACATGATGTCAGAGTTTGTTTCAAACGCTCCTGCTGATGTTGAGAGATTTGGTATCAATGGTTGGTTCCAGACACAAGTCATTCAGCAGACCGGTAAAACAATGGTAAACTATGACGGTGAGAAGTTCACAAGCAATATAAATGACCCTGATATAGAAAGAGCAGAAGATTTGCTTTATCAGGTAGGTAAGAACAACCTTGTAAACGGAAACTGGCTTGGCAATGCTAAGCAGGCGCTTAAAGACGGCAATCTGCTTTTCTACTGCATGGGTACATGGGCTATGACAGGAAATAACGGACCTTCTGACGCTGACACTTGGAGAGTAGTCCCTGTTCCGTCTGATCCTAACACTGATGAAAAGTACATGACATCTGATATGACGGCATATATGTGGGTAAGAGGCTCAACAGCTAAAGAGGCTGTAAAGTGTTGGTATGAGTGCTGCAGAATGGCTAATACAGACGAAACATATAAGGAAAACGGCAAGGAGAAATTCCTCAACGCTAACCCTAACTGGACAGAGGATATGTATCAGGTGATCGTTGACTGCTCATCTTCTGAGTACAATCAGGTGTTTGACTATGGTTACGGAATTTCTTCCACAATGTCTGACGACAACGCAAACGAAGACGGCAACTGCGTAACAAGAAAGCTTTATGAATACACAAATAAGGCTGACGAAAACGGCAAACAGTTCTCATGGACAGAGCTGAGAGAATCATACTCCGCAACTGTTGACACTGAGCTTAAGACTATCAATGATGCTGTTGTTGCATTCAATAAGAAAAATTCATAAGAATATTTTGCAAGACCTCGATAAAATCGGGGTCTTGTTTTTTTGCATAAAAATAAGGCTCTGAGTTTTTGCTCAGAGCCTTGCTTTGTTATATTTAGCTGTCCATGCCCTCACGAACGGATTTGATAAACTTGCCAATATATTCAGGAGCGTCTTTGCCGTGTTCCTCAACAATTTTAACAACAGCACTTCCCATGATAACGCCGTCAGCGTACTGGGACATTTTCTTTGCCTGCTCAGGATTTGAAATTCCGAAACCAATACAGCAAGGGCAGTGATCGTTGTTTCGGATAGGCGCAAGAAGCTCGTTAAAGTCTGTTGTTATCTCAGAACGCATACCAGTAACTCCCAGTGAAGATACAACATACAAAAAGCCTTTTGACTTTTCTGCTATCATTTTTACACGCTCGTGTGAAGTCGGTGCAACGAGGAAGATAGTGTAGATACCATTTTTCTCAGCTTCGCCCTGAAGCTCTTCGCGTTCTTCAAAAGGCATATCTGGAACGATAACGCCGTCTATCTGTACCTCTTTGCAAAGCTCAAAGAATTTCGCTGTTCCGTACTTGAAGATAGTGTTTATATACATCATCAGAAGCATAGGCTTGTCAGTCTGTGTGCGGAGCTTTCTCACAAGGTCAAATATCTTGTCAAGATTTGTTCCGCCACTGAGTGAACGCAGAGAAGCTTTCTGAATAGTCGCACCCTCTGCGATAGGGTCAGAGAACGGCACTCCGATCTCGATAATGTCAGAACCATTCTTATACATTTCAAGAATGCACTTTTCTGTTGTAACCATATCAGGGTCGCCTGCGGTGATAAAGGTAACAAGTGCCTTTTTGTTTTCTGCTTTGAGCTTTTCAAAGCAAGCGTCTATCCTATTCTTCATTAAGGTCTACCTCCCTGTATCTTGCTATTGAGTAAACGTCCTTGTCGCCTCTGCCTGAAAGGTTGATGACAAGTATTGAGTCCTTATCCATTGTAGGAGCGATCTTAAGCGCAGCGGCAACTGCGTGTGATGACTCGATAGCAGGGATTATACCCTCTGTTCTTGAAAGGTACTCAAAAGCACAAACTGCTTCTTCATCGGTTATGTCAACATACTGTGCTCTGCCTATAGAGTTAAGATATGCGTGCTCAGGTCCGATACCTGGGTAGTCAAGACCTGCTGAGATAGAATAAACAGGGTCGATCTGACCATATTCGTTCTGCAAGAAAAGCGATTTCATGCCGTGAAATATACCAAGTGAGCCTTTTGCAACTGTAGCCGCATGGTCAGGTGTGTCAATGCCTCTGCCTGCTGCCTCTGCACCAACAAGCTTGACTGACTTGTCTTCGATAAAGTTGTAGAATGCACCCATAGCGTTTGAGCCGCCGCCTACGCAGGCAACAACACAGTCAGGCAGTCTGCCTTCCTTTTCCATAAGCTGTGCCTTTATTTCGGCACTGATGACTTTCTGGAAATCTCTTACCATTGTAGGATAAGGGTGAGGTCCCATTACAGAGCCTATGCAGTAGAAAGTAGTGTCGATATTTGATACCCAATCTCTGAAAGCTTCATTGATAGCGTCTTTCAGCGTAGCAGTACCGCTTGCAACGCCTGTTACCTTTGCGCCAAGAAGATTCATTCTGTAAACGTTGAGAGACTGCCTTTTCATATCGGTCTCACCCATGTAGACCTCACATTCAAGACCCATAAGAGCGCAAACTGTAGCGGTAGCAACACCGTGCTGACCTGCACCGGTCTCAGCGATTATGCGCTTCTTGCCCATTTTCTTTGCCAGAAGTATCTGACCCAAAACGTTGTTTATCTTGTGTGAGCCTGTGTGGTTAAGATCCTCACGCTTGATGTATATTTTAGCTCCGCCAAGATCTTTGGTCATCTTTTCTGCATAATAAAGCATTGACGGTCTGCCTGCATAATTGTGGTAAAGCTCCTGAAGCTCTTTGTTGAACTCAGGATCGTCCTTGTATTTATCGTAAGCTTTTTCAAGCTCGTGAACAGCAGTCATGACAGTTTCAGGGATATACTGTCCGCCAAATTCACCGAATCGTCCAATTTTACTCATTTATATCCTTCTTTCGGTATTATTTCTGATAGTTTCAACTATCCTTTTTATCTTGTTTTCGTCCTTGAAGCCATCGGTTTCCACTGAACTTGAAAAGTCAACGCCATAAGGTTGTACCTTTTCCATAGCAGAGCAGATGTTATCCTCGTTCAGTCCGCCTGCAAGTAAGAAAGGTTTTGAAATACTCACATTTGAGAACACATCAAGGTCAACACGCTTGCCTGTTCCGCCGTAGCTGCCTGCTGAAAAGCTATCTATAAGCAGTTTATGGACGGGAAGTGCATCTGCTTTTGCAATATCATCAGCACATTTCACACGAACGGCTTTCCATATCTCACAGTCGCAGTTTTCACGGAGTTTGCTGATATACTCTGCGTTTTCCTCACCGTGAAGCTGGATAACATCAAGCTTCTGTGCAAAGCTTTTCAGAATATTCTCTATAGGCTCATTTACAAAAACGCCCACTCGTTTGATCTCCTTATTAAGAAGAAGTTCAAGATCGTAGAATGTGTCAATGTCTACCGTGCGTGTAAAGCCCTCCGACAGTATAAAGCCTGCATAATCAGGGTGGTATGTGTTCACATAAAGAATATCGTCCACACGGCGCATACCACATATCTTGATTTTTGTCATTTATACGCCCTCTCTCAGTTCATGGAGAGTTGTACCGATATTGCCGCTTCTCATAAGCGTTTCACCTATAAGCACAGCGTCTGCACCAAGGCTGCGTACCTTTTTCATATCGGCATTTGTTTTTATACCGCTTTCTGACACAAGCACTGCATGGTCGCCTACTATATTGCTGAGCCTGCCCGTGGTTTCAAGGTCAACGTCAAAAGTGTAAAGATTTCTGTTGTTTATGCCAAGCATATCAGGCTTAAAACCAAGCGTCTTTTTATACTCTTCCTCGTTGTGTACCTCTACAAGACATTCAAGTCCAAGCTCGTGTGCAATGTCAGAATATTCTTTCATTTGACCCTCGCTGAGTATTGCCGAGATAAGCAGCACTGCGTCAGCACCTATGGTTCTTGCCTCGTAAAGCTGATATTCATCGATAACGAAATCCTTGCGTAGTATCGGCAGCTTTACAGCCGCTCTTATAGCTTTGAGATATTCCCCAGAGCCTTGAAAATAATGCTCTTCCGTCAGGCAGGAGATAGCATTCGCACCACTTTTCTCATATTCGCAGGCGGTTTTCACAGGGTCAAAGTCAGGGCAGATAAGTCCCTTTGACGGCGAAGCTTTCTTGACCTCGCTTATGACTGAAAGGGTGTCACGCTTGATAGATTTTGAAAAGGAAACTGTCTGATACTCTTTTTCGGCTGCCATGTATTTGATATCTTGTCTTGAAATTATTGATATATCTCTTTCAAGCTGTTCTCTTCTTTTGTCGCAGATATTGTCAAGTATCATTTTTTATCCTCTGTTAGTAAGTTCAACAAGTTCTTCAAGCTTTTTAAGAGCCTTGCCGCTGTCTATCATTTCAGCTGCAGTCTTTACGCCCTCTTCGATGCTGTCGCATTTGCCGCAGATATAGAGCGCACAACCTGAGTTGAGAAGAACGATATCTCTCTTTGCACCCTTGATAGTGCCCTCAAGTATACCTCTTGTGACAGCTGCATTGCCATTTGCGTCCTCGCCAACGATGTCAGCAAGCTTTCCTCTTTTAAGACCAAAGTCTTCAGGCTTTATCTCATACTTGATAAGCTTTCCGCCATTTATCTCGCAGATAGTTGTAGGAGCTGAGATAGACACTTCGTCAAGTCTGTCGTTGCCGTAAACGAGCATTGCTCTCTTTATACCTAGGTTCATAAGAACCTTAGCCATAGGTTCAAGCAGATCGGGGTCATATGTTCCAAGTATCATGAAGTCAGCCTTTGCAGGATTTGCGAGAGGTCCGAGAATGTTGAAAACAGTTCTTACGCCTATCTGCGCTCTTGTTGGTCCTACAAATCTCATTGCTGAGTGATATGACTGTGCAAACAGGAATGAAAGACCTATCTCATCAAGTGATTTTTCAGCCTGTTCATGTGTTGACTGAATTTTAACACCAAGAGCCTCGAAAACATCAGCTGCACCGCTTTTTGAAGAAACGCTTCTGTTGCCGTGTTTTGCGACTTTCTGTCCTGCTGCCGCAATTACAAATGAAGAGGTTGTGGAAATGTTGAAGCTGTTTGAAAGATCTCCACCTGTGCCAACTATATCAAGAGTACCCTTGACATTGACCTTTGACATTTTTTCTCTCATTACCTTTGCAAAGCCTGTTATCTCGTCGATAGTTTCGCCCTTCATTCTCAGAGCTGTGAGCAGGCAGGCGATCTGAGCATTAGAAGCTCTGTCGCTCATGATGATATCCATTGCTTTATAAGCTTCGTCCTCAGTTAGTGACTTTCCATCACATACTATTTTGAGATACTTTTTAAGCTCAACTCTTTCGCTGTCAGGAAGAGCTGCAGACTTTGTTTTTGTGGTCTTTATGCCAGCGATATCGTTCAGGAAGTTTTCGATTATCATGTTTCCAACTTCGCCAGTGAGAACTGACTCAGGGTGGAACTGAACGCCGTAGGTCGGGTGTTCTCTGTGTCTTATTGCCATTATCTGAGCTTTATCGTCAGTTGCAATAACAGACAGGCAGGTAGGAAGTGAAATGCTGTCAACAACAAGTGAGTGATATCTTGCGGCTTTTATTGTGCTTTTCAGACCGCTGAAAAGTGGGTTTGCAGTGTTAAGATTGATATCTGTCTGCTTGCCGTGAAGCTGCTGCTTTGCGTGAACTATCTTTCCACCGAATGCTTCGGCTATCGCCTGGTGTCCTAGACAAACGCCAAGTATAGGGATCCTGCCACTGAATGTCTTTATGACCTCTTCGGAAATTCCTGCGTCTTTTGGATAACCAGGACCAGGGGAGATGATGATAGCCGCAGGTGACATTTTTTCGATCTCTTCTATGGTTATCTCATCATTTCTTGCTACTGTAATGTCTTTTGTGAGTACACCTACAGCCTGATAAAGATTGTAGGTAAAGCTGTCATAGTTGTCAATAAGTAAAATCATAGTAATCTTCCTTTACAGTACAAACTTATCAATGAAAGTTTTGTCGTTGAAGTAGTTTATGCCGATAGCATTCCTTATCTCTGATACAGTTTCATTTGAAACCTCTATTGCACGTTGTGTGCCTTTTTTAAGTATCTCTATGAGCTGCTCTTTGTCTTTCTCATATTCCTCACGTCTTGCTCTGATAGGTGCGAGAAATTCCTGCATAACGTTGTTAAGGAACTTCTTACATTTCATATCGCCAAGACCGCCACGCTCATAATGTTCTTTCATCTCTGCGAGGTTCTTATAGTCAGGGAAGTATTTAGCAAAATCTTCGTCCTTGCTGAATGCGTCAAGATAGATAAATACCGGATTGCCCTCTGTGTGACCTGGGTCGCTTACATTGATGTGTGTAGGGTCAGTGTACATTGACATTATCTTGTTTTTCAGCGTTTTTTCATCGTCTTTAAGGTAAATGCAATTGCCAAGAGATTTGCTCATCTTTGTGTTGCCGTCTGTTCCCACAAGTCTGTTGCAGCTTGCATTGTCAGGAAGAACAGCCTCAGGCTCAACAAGTATATCGCACTTATAAATTCTGTTGAAGCTGTTTACTATCTCTCTTGCCTGTTCAAGCATTGGAAGCTGATCTTCTCCAACAGGAACATACTTAGCTTTGAATGCTGTGATGTCTGCTGCCTGGCTGATAGGATATGTCATAAAGCCAACAGGAAGGTTCCTTTCAAAGTTTCTCATTTTTATCTCAGACTTGATAGTAGGGTTTCTTTCAAGTCTTGACATTGTAACGAGGTTTGAATAGTACATTGGAAGCTCATAAAGTGCTGGGATATGTGACTGAACGAAGAATGTTGTTTTGTCAGGTTCAAGTCCTACAGCAAGATAGTCAAGCATTACCTCAAGAATGTTTTGTCTTATCTTCTCAGGATTGTCAGCGTTATCTGTAAGTGCCTGAAGATCGGCTATCATAACGAATTGATCAAATTTTCCTGTGTTTTGAAGTTCAACTCTTTTTCTGAGAGAACCTACATAATGACCAAGATGAAGTGATCCGGTTGGTCTATCGCCTGTAAGAATAATATTGTTGTTCATGTTATTAACTCCTTTTATATTATAATTTGCTTGCTTCTTTTATTGCATTTATAACAGCCATTGCCTTGTTGCATGACTCCTGATATTCATTCTCGGGAACAGAGTCTGCGACAACTCCGCCTCCTGCTTGAATGTAAGCCTTGTTATTTTTGAAAAGCACTGTTCTTATAGCGATACAAGTATCCAGCGAACCGTCAAATGCAAGATAACCGACTGTTCCGCCATAAAGACCTCTTTTTGTTGTTTCAAGCTCGTCGATTATCTCCATTGCTCTTACCTTCGGTGCGCCTGAAAGAGTGCCGGCAGGAAGAACTGCCATAAGTGCGTCAAGAGGTTTCTTATCTTCTTTCAGTGTACCCTTTACATTCGATACAAGGTGCATCACCTTTGAATATCTTTCAACTATCATCATGTCTGTAACAGTTACGGAGCCGAACTCAGAAACCTTTCCTATGTCATTCCTTCCAAGGTCAACGAGCATTGTGTGTTCAGCTCTTTCCTTTGGATCGTTTAGAAGCTGTTGTTCATTACGGATATCTTCGTCGTAGGTCGCTCCACGCTTGATAGTGCCTGCAATTGGTCTTGTTACTACTGTTCTGTTTTCTACTGATACAAGCATTTCAGGTGAAGCGCCTGCAACAGCATAATCATTGTGCTTAAAGTAATAAAGGTAAGGTGACGGATTAGTGGAGCGGAGCATTCTGTAAACGTCAAAGCTGTCTGGCGGATTGTCTATCTCAAATCTCTGTGACGGAACTATCTGGAAGATGTCGCCCTCTTTGATGTATTCCTTAGCCTTTTCAACATTTGCGAGATAATGTTCCTTTGTGATGTTGGATTTTACTGTGATGTTGTCATCCATTGTCTTTGGAGTTTTCATAACAGGCTTGTAATTTCTAAGAGTTTCAACTACTTCGTTGCATATCTTTTCACATTCTTTGTATTTAGTTTCAAGATCATCGCTCTTATTGATGTTGAGGATTATTACAGCCTTGTTTGAAAGATGATCGTAAGCAACGATCTTTTCAAAAAGGTGCAGGTCAGCGTCAGGAAGCTTAAGATCGTCCTCAGGTGGGTTGCACAGTGTTTTCTCAAAGTATCTTATCATATCATAAGCGAAAAATCCTATTAGACCACCTGTGAGCTTTGGATAATTATTAAATCTCGGTGACTTGTGGCCTTCGATTATCTCAGAAAAGAAAGCGATAGGATCATCGACTTTTACGCTTTCATCAGCCTTGCCTTTCTCCTTGACAGTAACAACGTGCTTGTCAAGAATATACTCACATTTAGGATCAATGCCCACATATGAATATCTGCCCCACTGGTCTTTATTATCTACAGATTCAAGAATGAAACAATCATCATACGCCTCGTGCAGACAGTTAAAAAGTTGTATTGGCGTACATGAATCCATGAGAAGCTCATAGAATACAGGCACAGTCTTGTAGTTTTCAAAAAGTTCCTTTACTTGTTCAATAGCAGGGTACAGCATAAATATTCCTCCTAAATGCTTTTTTGTCGTAAAATTGACAATAAAAAAAGTCCTGTCATCACACATAACATCTAGTTATGGGACGATAGAACCGTGGTGCCACCCAATTTTCCGATAATAAATTATCGGCTCACAGATACGCATTCTGACTGGCAGAAATCAATATCCTGTCCTTTAACGCAGGAATCACGGCGAGTGATACTCGTAAAAACTTTCACACCGCTCCTCACAAATCCATTCATCTGAAGAAAATGTATCAGCTCACACCTACCGCTGACTCTCTGTGACCTTTTGCATCAAACTACTTACTTTTGCTCATAGGATTTATCGTATTAACTTTAGTTTTATTATATTCCTCTGTTTCTAAAATGTCAATATCAGAAAATGTAAATATTATTGCTATTATGTAAATATTCTTTTGCGATTTGGATTTATACCAAAATAAATAATTTTAAATTTTCAATATTCCTTGCATTTATAAATAATGTAGTGTATAATAAAGTAATAGTTAAGGTAATTGAGAAAGGAAAATATATGAAAGTACAAACTAATAAGAAATACACCACAATTGCATTTTATGCAGTTATCGTTATTGCTATAAATGTGCTTTTGGTAGTGGCTGTATTTAAATTTAATACGATCTTAAAGCTTATTTCCACACTTGTTTCTGCACTTACGCCTGTTATAGTTGGTCTTGTGATCGCATTTCTTATAAATCCTATAATGGTGAATTTTGAAAAGCTGTTCAGAAATAAAGTGGTAAAAAATCCGGCTAAGAAAAAGCTTACCAGAGCCTGCTCGGTAACTGTAGCGTCACTTGTTTTTCTTGGGATAGTTGTTGGACTTACTTATGTTGTTGTTCCAGAACTTATAAATTCCATAATTGATATTTTTAACAATGCATCTAACATCGTTGTTAAAGTGCAGGGTTGGATAAATAAGCTGTTTAAAAACTATCCTGATATCGAAACAATGGCTACGGAGAAACTCAAAGCTTTTTCAACTGATTTGGGAACCGTTATCGAGAAGGTACAGCCGATGTTTGAAAATATTCTTTCGGGTGCATGGGGCGTTATCAATGTTCTTAAAAACTTTGTATTTGGATTTATCGTTTCTATCTATATGCTTTGCAGCAAGGAAAAGCTTCTTGCTCAGGCTAAGAAGATAATCATTGCAAACACAAAAAAGTCTACATGTGAGAAGATCATGAGAGTTTGCACTGAAACAAATAAAGTTTTTGCAGGTTTTTTGAGCGGAAAGATCATTGACTCGGCAATAATCGGAGTTCTTTGCTTTATAGGTCTGACTATCATGAATATGCCTTACAACATCATGATAAGTGTTCTTGTGGGTGTAACTAATATTATCCCATTTTTTGGACCGATAATCGGTGCGATACCATCAACTGCACTTATGCTTTTTATTGATCCTAAAAAAGCCATTATACTTCTCATTTTCATAGTTATTCTACAGCAGTTTGACGGCAATATCCTTGGTCCTAAGATACTTGGTGATTCTACTGGGCTTCCGGGTTTTTGGGTGCTGGTATCACTGTTCTTCTTTGGAAATTTGTTTGGGTTCATAGGTATGGTCATTGCAGTTCCGACTTTTGCACTGCTTTATACTTTTACACGAGAGAGCGTTGTTCAGCGGTTAAGAAAGAAGAAGCTCCCTGTAGATACCGACTATTATATGGAGGATGTTGAGCATTTGTATAAGAAAAATGAAAAGCGTATTCCGCTTACGCCTGAACAGCTTGACGCCATGGTCATTCCAAGTGCTGATGAGGTAAATGAGGTCAACAGAGAGGATGATCCAGAAATAGTTGACGATCACAACGAAAATAAAGATCAGTAAACGCAAAAGAGCGGCCTGTTCACAATTCATAGTGAGCAGACCGCTTATTTTATTTCATGTATTTTTTCTGTATTTTTGCAATATGTATCACAGAGTATATTACTATAAGTGCAATAAGTATTGTTAATGTGACCTTGAAAACAGACGATTCAAAGTATGACTTAGCTATTTTAACCTTCGCTTTGACTTGGGAACGTTCTACTTTAGTTGTGGAAACGAGATCTATCGTTGCAAGCACCTCACCTTTGTAGACCAGTTCCATTTTACCAAGCACATCGCCAACTTCAACAGGTGCAACAACATTGTCATAAACGGTTATTTTCTTTTCCACATCATTTACTGATATATCTACAGGCCACAGCCTTGTAAAACCATTTGCAGGTTTAAGATTTGCATAATCTATGCCGTCACCATAGCTTACCTTTACATCACGGATTTCGCTGTCTTTGTCCACAAAATCCGTTGCTACAAGACTTGAAAATGCCCATTTGTAAAGACTGATGTGATCAAGGAGGTTGTAGTAAACATTATCTCCACCATATATGGAATCAGGATCTTCCTCGCCCTTTTTCACATCTTCTTCAAGCTTTTCCATTGGTGCACCCATTGTCACAATAAGATATGTTGTGCCTTCATATTCCGCATATGAAGCTAAACATCTTCCAGCGGAGTCAAGGGTGCCTGTCTTTATGCCTTTAGCATAGGAGTAGTAATAATCGGTCATTGAGTCAAGCATAAGGTTTGTATTATAAATATCTGTACCATCTGAGTGATAAGAGGTGGATGCCATATGATAGCTTGGCAGACAGACAATATCACGAAATACCTGATATTTGCTTATGGCATATTCACAAAGAGTTGCCATATCCTTGCAGGAAGAATAATTCTGTTGCGCCCACAGACCATGTGCATTTGAAAAGTGTGTATTTTCCATGCCGAGTTTTTCAGCTTTTTCATTCATAAGGTCTGTAAATTCTGTTATGGAATCGGACACATTCAAAGCAATTATATTCGCTGCTTCACATGAGGATGGGATAAGCAGTGCCGCCAGGAGATCATAACAGCTTACTTCTTCGCCCGGTTGTATATCAGCTGTTGAAGCACCAGTATCATATAGTTCATCAAATGCTTCCGAGCCTGCTGAATAGTATGTATCTTTTAGTTTTTGTTCATCACCTTTGAATTTGTCCAGAAGCACCACAGCAGTCATTATCTTTGTTAGGGAAGCAGGCACACGCTCGTCCTCACCGTTTATGTCAACGATAGCTTCACCGCTGTCAAGATTGACCATATAGACCGCTTCAGAGTAAAGCTCCAACGGTATCGCTTTTCCGTTATCGTCATAGCCTGATGTAGGTGTAAAATTGAATGCGTCTGCACACATCGCAGGCACAAGCAGCATTATTGCCAGCGCCATGGATAATATCCTGCTGATTTTTCGTTTTAGTTTCATTGACAGCTTCCTTCCATAATGTATGTAAAGAGCCGAAGCTCATTCAGTTTTCTCATAAAGTATATTAGCACCCTGTTTGCCCACACGTTTCACTCTTTCAAGATATGTGAGTATATTAAGCGTTACCTGTGCATATTCACGAGATATCTTTGCATTAAGGGCAAGGTCTTTAGAAGTGAACTGCTTTGGCAGTTCCTCCGGGAGGAACATATCAAAGTCGGCAGGGCAGTCAAGGTGTATTTCGTCAATAAGTCCCTTTGGTATCCTGTCATGGCGTGAAGATCCACGCTTTTTGTTCTTTGACCAGCCGTTAAGCAATCTTATCTCCTCGGTTTCAAGCATACAAAGGCACAAATGGAATCGGGGGTTATCAAGGGTGTATTTTATTTTGTACAGTTCGGGCATGACTTCATAGATAGTGTATTTTCTCGGCGATTTGTGCTTTTCTGACAACTCTCCAGTTTCAGTATCTATCCAACGGACATATTTGACCGCAGGGATAGGGTAGACCACTGTCACGTCACAGTAGTCAAGAAAGGCTTCAAGTTTTTTCAGCAGTTTGTTGAACTGTCTTGTTTGTATCTCGATAACACCGTTCTCGCCTACGATATCAGCCACATATCCGCCAATGCGTATCTCCTGATTTTCGCCATATGGCTCAAAATAGTTTTTCAAAACGGCGTGAAGCGTTTTCTCGCCTAGAGTTCCGATGCCGTTGCGTTCACGGCTTTTGCCTATGATTTTATCGCAAGCATCTTGAAATTTCAGCCTGTCCGTAAGATCACCTCAGTTTTTATTATATCAGATATTCACTCTCACGTCAATCACAAAAACGCATAAAAAGAGCCTGAGATCTGCTCAGGCTCTTTAATTATACCATGACTCATCAGGTTATGCTGTCCGCAGTTATCTTGTCCCACTGGTCGCAATACTTGACTTCCATTTTGCCCATTTTTTCGTTGTAAAGCTTTGAGATAGCAGGTGTATCATATGAATAGATCATATCGTCTATGTTCTGCTCTACATAATCCATATCAACCGGCAAACGTTTGATTATGAAATATCCATATGTGTCATTCTCTGTAAGTTCAGTGGAAATGCCGTTTTCTTTCAGTTTGAAAGCGTCCTTTACAAGCTCCTCAGGATATCCCGTTGTGTCCTTGTTGAAATAATATCCTGTTGAAGGATCTTCAAGACCGAGATCCCAGCCGTACTCTTCAATAAGCTTATCAAAGTCTTCTCCGTCCTGAGCCTTTTTCAGAACTTCTTCTGCAAGCTTCTTAGCCTTTTCCTTAGCTTTCTTTACACCGTCATCATCAAGCTTCGCATAAGCTGACTGCTTTGCGCTCGCTTTGTCTGAAAGTGACATACTGTCATAACTGTCAGCGGTACTGTCATCAAGATCTACCTGTGCATAGAAAGGGATCATAACGTGAATCTCACGGCAATACTCGCTTGTATCCTTGACTATTTTTCTAAAGTCTTCTTTTTTTGTTGCATATTTGCCGTCATTCTTAAAAAGAGTATCGTTTACTTTAGTATAGATAGTAGCTGTTTCAAGCATTTTTCTGTAAAGATCCTCTGTGAGGTAAGCCGACTTAATGTCATTAAGATAAGCTTCATCAGAATCATATTTCGCTTTTGCATTAGCTATCTGCTCATCAATTGTCTTGTTGTCATCGTCTGTAAGCTTAATTCCGTTTTCTTCTGCAAGCTCAGGTGCAACAAGTTCCTGCTTAAGTGCAGTGATAACGTCCTCCATAAGAAGCTCAAAACCACCGTCAGTTGACTTGATAGTGTCAAGGGTTGCTCCGTAAGTGGAGGTGTACTTGCTTATAGTATAATAATAGTAGTATCTGAAAGTATCAAAATCAATATCCTTGCCGTCAATGGTGCAAACGATAAAGTCCTTAGTATCAATGGACTTGCCGTCAATTGTCAGGGACGGCTCAGGTGTCTGTTTTTCAGTTGTGCTGTCAACAGCTGAAACAGAAGAATCCACTGTGGAAGATACAGTTGATGAGCTGTCGTTATTTTTGCTGCATGAAGTAAAGCTGCAAATAGCTATTGTGAGAGCTGCTGTAACAGCGGCTAATTTCTTTATCATAATAATTGTCCTTTCCTTTGAGAGAAAATCCTCTGCATAACATAAATTTAATTATATCTTATTATTGTGATGATACTGTGTGATAATTCTTAAACTTTCTGTGAATGAAATATATATTATCCAGCGTGATACAGTTGACAATCTAAGCCTGGGAGAGTATAATATAAATGACTTTAATACGAAAAGAGGTATCCCATATGGATTTTGGTAAATATATTGCTCACAGAGGTCTTCACTCAGAACTTGTTCCTGAAAATTCTCTTACCGCATTCAGGCTTGCGGTTGAAAAATGTCTTTCTATCGAGCTTGATGTACGTCTAACAAAGGATTGCCGCATTGTGGTTTTCCATGACAATGACCTTATGAGAATGTTTGGCATTGAGGGCAAGGTGTTTGATTACACCTATGAACAGCTTTCTGCCTTTAAACTTAAAAACAGTGATGAAAAGATACCGCTGCTGTCAGAGGTGCTGAAAACTGTTGACGGCAAAGTGCCACTTCTTATTGAGCTTAAAGGCGGTGCGCCATTTGGTGAGCTTGAAAGCCGAGTTGACCATATGATGAAGAAATATAAAGGCGAATTTGCAGTGCAGAGCTTTAACCCATTCTCAGTGATGTGGTTTAGGTTTCATTCACCAAAAGTCACAAGGGGTCAGCTTATCTCAAAATACAGAAAGAATATAGACCTTGAATATATCGAAAGGTTCATTTGTGCTCAGCCGTTTATCTGGAGAATTATTTCAAAGCCTCAGTTTATTGCTGCCGACCTCAGATCTATAAGCCTTGAAACTGCATTTCAGGCCGTTGATATAGATGCAGACCTGCTCACATGGACAGGCAGAGGCAGAGAGCTTATTGAAACTGCTTCACAGTTTTCAAAGACAGTTATAGCAGAGCAGTTTCCTGAAGATTTTGACTTTTCTGACAATTGGGAGGATAGCTGTGAATAAGATGCAAGACCTTCCATTGTGCGACCTTAACGAAGTAAAACGTACTGCAAAACGCACTGACAGCGATATTTCAGGCTGTAAATTTAGCGGAGAATATCTTGAAAGCGAAGATCTCTCCTGCCTGTCATTTATAAACTGTATGTTTGAAAACTGCACCTTTACCGATTGCGATTTTGAGCGTTCCTCATTCGTTGATGTGACGTTCATATCTTGTGATCTGTCAAATTCATCACTGGACTCAGCCTACCTCAGCAGATGTGAGTTCCGCTCCTGCAAGCTCGTTGGCGCAGAGTTCAAGGATTGCTCCATTCAAGGTGTAGCCTTTGAATCCTCAAACTGCGGATATGCCATATTTGATAAATGCAAGCTGTCTGAAACCCAGGTGAAAAACAGTGATATGTCCTCGGCTGAGCTTGTTTCCTGCAATCTCAAAGCATTCAAGACCAGCGGCAGCAAATACCTCGGCACATCATTTTTCAGAACGGCTCTCGGCGGCGTTGATTTTTCTACCTGTCTTGTAAGTGGACTGCGCGTTTCTGATACATTCAGAGAACTCCGAAACGCTGTTTTTTCAGCAGATCAGGCTGTGGAGCTTTCAATGCTTCTTGGAATAAGAATAAAATAATTTTAGCCGCTATGACAATAAACGTCACAGCGGCTTTTTATCACTTTTTATCCTGTTCTATCAGTATTTTCACAGCGTTCACCGCACAGTGGATACCTCTTGTGGTGTCGTCGCTCACATTGTCTTCAAGGTCTGCCTTTGAACGCTCCACGTTCCATATAGCTGTTATAACAGCTCCACAGCGGACGTGTCTTGCAATACCTACTGAGAAAACTGCGGCACATTCCATTTCGGAAGTCATACAGCCGCACCTTAAATATGCGTCCCAGCGGTAATTTATATCACCGCTCACGGGCATTGAATCAGGCTCTACTTCTCCATAAAAGCTGTCCTTGCTGTGAACAACGCCCACATGATAACGCTTGCCAAGCTTATCTTCTGACAGTTCAGCCGCAGCTTTTGCAAGGGCAGTTGTTACAGTGAAATCGGCTACAGCAGGGTAGCCCTCGGGGAGATATTCTTTTGACGTACCTTCGCCACGAACAGCCGCCGAAGCTATAACAAGGTCGCCGCCGCTAACAGAAAGATCCATTCCTCCGCTTGTACCGATACGAATAAATGTGTCTGCACCGCACTTTACCAGTTCCTCCACTGCAATTGCCGCAGATGGTCCACCGATACCGGTCGAGCATACAGTTACCTTTTCACCGTTAAGATAGCCTGTATAAACATTGTATTCTCTGTTTTGAGCCACCTGCTTTGCGTCATCAAGAAGTGCCGCTATTTTCGGCACTCTTCCAGGGTCGCCCGGCATAATAACATACCTGCCCACTTCATCAGGGATAGTTCTTATGTGAAATTGTCTTTCACCGTCCATAATGCTTGCCATAAAAATTCCTCCTCTCAGAATTATTCGTCGTATGGATAATTATTTTCTTCGTATAATTCATTTTCTGCAAAACTCTGTTCATCTTTCTGCTTTTTCTTTATATGTATAAGCACTATGATAAGCACTATTGCTATAATCGCAAACAGCCCGCCTAATCCACAGAAAACAACTGTTAATATGGTATTGGTTGTATCATTTGGTGCATAAAACGTTTCAGGGTCGTCAGGGTCACAGAATATCTGGATCGTTTGTCCTCTTCTGTATCTGATGTTGCTGGAATATGTATTGCTGTGAGTGGTGTAGAGCTGTCCGTCAACGTTATATGAATACACTGGTGTGTAAACTGTGCTATATGATACGTGTCCGTCATCGTTCTCATGTCGTTCATCTTTGCTGAGAATGTCTGATATTATAGCATTGACTTCAAGAGTACATCTGTTTTTGAGTTGAGTTTGGTGTATTGCAAAACCTATTCCAACTGCAAGAAATGTCACGCCAACCAACATGAAAACTAACGCTATTATTTTCATTGCTGATTTGCTGTAATGCACATAAGATCTTTTGTAATAACGCATATTTTTCCCCCATTTAAGCATAAAAGCCAACACCTTAATATGGTGTCGGCTTTTGTTTTATCTTACTTTTCCATTTTCATTGAAATGTCAAACGCCTTGACTGAGTGTGTGATAGCACCGATAGAAATGATATCAACGCCCGTTTCAGCTATTGCACGGATTGTTTCAGAGGTCACGTTTCCTGAAGCTTCTAAAAGTGCTTTGCCGTTTGTCATTTCAACAGCCTTTGCCATATCTTCATTTGTCATATTGTCAAGCATGATTATCTCAACGCCAAGTGTAAGAGCTTCTTTGAGTTCTTCAAGGTTTCCTACTTCAACTTCTATCTTGACAGTATGCCCCATTTTTTCTCTAAGAGCGTTTACTGCGCCTGTCATGCTGCCATATGCGTCAAGGTGAGTGTCTTTTAGCATTGCGCAATCTGAAAGATTGTATCTGTGGTTTTTTCCACCGCCTACTGTAACTGCATATTTCTGCAAAACTCTAAGACCCGGGAGCGTTTTTCTTGTATCCGCAACAGACGCCTTTGTACCCTTTACAAGCTCCACGCATCTGTTTGTTGCAGTTGCAACGCCTGACATATGCTGAACGATATTCAGTGCCGTTCTTTCGCCTTTGAGCAAGGCTCTTGTTGAGCCTGTTATTTTTGCGATAATGTCGCCTTTCTTGACCTTTTCACCGTCATGGATAAATATTTCACATTTAACATTGCTGTCAAGAAGCTGAAAAACTCTCATTGCAACATCAATTCCACAAAGAACGCCTTCGTCCTTTGAAACATACTTTGCTGTTGAAACTGAATTTTCGTCAACAAGATAATCCGTTGTAACGTCTATATAGTTGATATCCTCCAGCAGAGCTGTTTTAATGATATCGTCGATCTGAAACTGCATTAATTTCATTTGTTTTCCTCCATTTTTTCTTTGGATTTGAGCTTTTCGATAGCGTTCTTTAATACGATATAAGCGACAGTTGTAAGAGATCTTGCTTCAACATAATCTCTGTCTATTTTGAAATTACCGTCACAAAGGAAATTTTTTAGCTTTGTTACTTCTTCAAGATCAAGCGGCAAAGCCTCCTTATCAGGGATAACGAAATATGCACGCTGCATTATATCTCTTATCTCTGTTCTTATGCCATGAGGAATGTGCGGGGCTTCATTGTCTATCTTGAAATCGTATGTTTCAAGGTCACCACTGTCAGATTTTATCTTCTCATTGATGTCAGCCGCAGCACGTCTTGAAAATACCAAAGCTTCAAGAAGGGAATTGCTTGCAAGTCTGTTATTGCCGTGAACACCTGTATGTGAACATTCGCCGCAGGCATAAAGCCTGTCAATGTTAGTTCTTGCATATGTATCAACATTTATGCCGCCCATAAGGTAATGATGACAAGGGAAAATAGGTATCATATCCTTGGTCATGTCATAACCTGCTTCGAGAAGCTTTTCATTTATCATAGGAAATCTGTTTCTGACAAACTCAGGGTCTTTGTGAGTGATATCAAGATAGAATTTGTCAGAGCCTGTTTTCTTGGCTTCAGCCATGATTGCATGAGAAACAACATCTCTTGGCGCAAGCTCCAGACGATCGTCATAGTTTTGCATAAATCTTTCGCCGTTGCAGTTTTTAAGATAAGCGCCCTCGCCTCTGACAGATTCAGAGATAAGGAAAGTTTCACGAGTGTGCTTGTTGTTAAAGCCTGTTGGGTGGAACTGGATATAGCTGAGATTTTTTATCTCTGCTCCAAGCTCATGAGCAATAGTTATGCCGTCGCCTGTTGCGATAGCGGAGTTTGTAGTGTATTCGTAAACTCTGCCAATTCCACCAGTTGCAAAAATGGCGTATCTGCAATTATATGTCGTATATTCGTTGTCATTAGTCAGCACAAGAATGGAAAAACCTGTTTCGGTTTTCTTTGCATTGCACATAACGGCATTTTCGAGTATCTCAACATTATCTAGCTGTTGAACATTTCTTAGTAGAGTTGTTTCGATCTCCAGACCTGTGGTATCGGCATGATGAAAGATCCTGTTCATACCGTGTCCACCTTCGAGAGTGCGGTGATAAGATCCATCAGGACACTTATCAAAGTCAGCGCCAAGCTCTATGAGTTTTCCGATGTCAATATAGGCTTCGTCGACGAGTACCTGAGTGGACTCAGGATCATTTTCAAAGCCGCCTGCTACAAATGTATCATGTTTGTGATATTCAGGCGAGTCCTTTGGATTGTCATAAACGCCTGCAATTCCACCCTGTGCAAGGGAAGAGTTACACAAGGTCAGCTCTCTTTTGGAAAGCACAAGTACATTTAAATCACGGGAAAGGTTAAGTGCTGCATATAGACCTGCCGCACCGCAGCCAGCGATAATAACGTCATAATTTTTGTTGTTCATATTTATAACCTCTTTGTATGGCGGAGTGTCGCCAAGTGTTATGTAAAATCACATCAGATATTGCTCTGAAATAATTTATACTTATTCCATTATACCATATATTTTTTCCTTTTTCAACTGTTATTTGCATATATAATACACATATCTTACATTATTTTAAGTGCAACCTAACAAAAAAATGACTGCCTGCTCCCAAAAGGGAACAAGCAGTCGGAGGTTTATTATAGATCAACTAATAATCAAATATTAGTCACTCTGCAAATTGCTTTTTCAGCAAATATTATTTGCCGTAGTAAGCCTTGAGGTACATTTCCTTCAGCTCGCTCATCAGTGGGTATCTTGGGTTAGCACCTGTGCACTGGTCATCAAATGCGTCCTCAACCATGTTGTCGAGAGTGTCAAGGAAGTACTTCTCGTCTACACCGTAGTCAGCGATAGTCTTCTTGATACCAACTCTTTCCTTAAGAGCTTCAATAGCGTCGATGAACTTGTTGAGTGTATCCTCATCGTTCTTACCAACGATACCAAGTGAATGTGCACACTCGCAGTATCTCTCAAGAGTATGTGGATACTGATACTGTGAGAAAGTACCCATCTTTCTAGGTGTTGGGTCAGCGTTGTATCTCATTACCATTGTGATAAGGAGAGCGTTAGCAACGCCGTGTGGCAGGTGATGATAAGCACCGAGCTTATGAGCCATTGAGTGGCAAACACCGAGGAATGCGTTAGCGAATGCCATACCAGCCATTGTAGATGCTGTAGCCATTTCCTCACGAGCCTTAACGTCTGTCTGACCGTTGTCATATGCACCTGGCAGATACTTGAAGATAAGCTTCATAGCTCTCAGTGCAAGACCGTCAGTGTAATCTGTAGCCATTACAGATGCATAAGCCTCAAGAGCGTGTGTCAGAGCGTCGATACCTGATGCAGAAGTCAGACCTCTTGGAGCAGACATCATCATATCTGTATCAACGATAGCCATGTTAGGCATGAGCTGATAGTCAGCCAGAGGATACTTAGTACCTGTCTTTTCATCAGTGATAACTGCGAAAGGTGTTACCTCAGAACCTGTACCAGAAGATGTTGGGATAGCAATGAAGTATGCCTTCTCACCCATCTTAGGGAATGTGTAAACTCTCTTACGGATATCGATATATCTCATAGCCATATCGAAGAAGTCAGCGTCTGGATGCTCGTAAAGAACCCACATGATCTTACCAGCGTCCATTGCAGAACCGCCGCCGATAGCGATAATTGTGTCAGGCTCGAAAGCTCTCAACTGAGCAACACCCTCAAGTGCGCAAGCAAGTGTTGGGTCTGGAGCAACATCGAAGAATGTTTCATGGAGAATACCCATTTCATCGAGTTTATCTGTGATAGCCTTTGTATAACCATTCTTGTAAAGGAACTGGTCTGTTACGATGAATGCCTTTTTCTTGCCCATAACAGTCTTCAACTCGTCAAGAGCAACAGGGAGACAACCCTTCTTGAAGTATACCTTTTCAGGTGCTCTGAACCAAAGCATATTCTCTCTCCTCTCAGCAACTGTCTTAATGTTCAGAAGGTGCTTAACGCCAACGTTCTCAGAAACTGAGTTGCCGCCCCATGAGCCGCAGCCGAGTGTGAGGGAAGGAGCAAAGTCAAAGTTATAGAGGTCACCGATACCGCCAAGTGAAGAAGGTGTATTAACGATAAGACGGCAAGTCTTCATTCTTGCAGCGAACTTATTGAGCTTTTCTCTCTCGTTTACGTTGTCGATCCAGAGAACTGAAGTATGACCAAGACCGCCATTGTTTACGAGAAGAGTCTCTGCAATGTCAAGAGCGTCATCAAAGTTCTTTGACTTGTACATACCAAGGATAGTTGTGAGCTTTTCGTGACCGAAAGCCTCTTCTGGAGCTGTGCTTGTAGCCTCGCCGATGAGTACCTTTGTATCCTCCGGAACTTCAAAGCCAGCCATTTTAGCGATAGTTACAGGACGCTGACCAACGATCTTAGCATTAAGAGCACCGTTGATGAGCATTGTCTTTCTTATCTTGTCAGCCTCTTCATCATTAAGGAAGTAGCAACCTCTCTTGATGAATTCCTTCTTAACATCGTTGTAAACAGTCTTATCAGCAATAACTGTCTGCTCTGTAGCACAGATCATACCGTTATCAAATGTCTTAGAATGAATGATAGAGTTTACAGCGTTTACGATATCAGCAGAAGAATCGATGATAGCTGATGCGTTACCGGCTCCAACACCGAGAGCTGGTGTACCAGATGAGTAAGCAGCCTTTACCATTCCAGGACCGCCTGTAGCGAGAATAGTGTCAGACTCTCTCATGATCATGTTTGTGAGTTCAAGAGAAGGAACATCGATCCAACCGATGATACCCTTTGGAGCACCTGCTGCAACAGCTGCATCATAAACGATCTTAGCAGCAGCGATAGTTGACTTCTTTGCTCTTGGGTGTGGTGAGATTATGATACCATTTCTTGTCTTAAGACAGATAAGTGTCTTGAATATAGCAGTAGAAGTTGGGTTTGTTGTTGGGATAACAGCAGCGATAAGACCGATAGGCTCGTAAATTCTCATTGTGCCGTAAGCCTTGTTCTCCTCAAAAACACCACAAGTCTGAACATTCTTGTATTTGTTGTAGATGTGCTCAGCAGCATAGTTGTTCTTGATAACCTTGTCTTCAACGATACCCATGCCTGTTTCCTCAACAGCCATCTTTGCAAGTGGGATTCTTGCCTTGTTAGCAGCGATAGCGGCAGCCTTGAAGATCTTGTCTACCTGCTCCTGTGTGTAAGTAGCGAAGATTGCCTGCGCAGCTCTTACTTCAGCGATCTTAGCAGTCAGAGCTTCCTCTGTATCGACGATGCCGACTGTTTTAGCTTCACTCTTTGCCATAAAATAAACCTCCAATAAATTAATTATTGTTTTTTACTCTTGATAACCCCCGCTCGGGTTTTATCTTACTTATATTATATACGATTGTTATTTTTTTGTCAATCTTATAAAGTTACAGCTTTTTTGATATTTTACGTCGCTTTATTATGCAATATACATAAATATTGAACATTGTTTTATGATAGATTAACAATTCATGACCGTCAAATTGCACAATAAAAATCAGATTGATAAAAATTTATCATATATGCTGCCTGAAAAAAGATTAATAAATATAAGATAAAAACTAAACAAAAATAAAACAGTTGTGAAAATAACGAAAAAGTGCTTGACATTTAGAAAATCTGTAGTATAATATAGACATAACAGAGATACATAGAAAGCACAGAGATGTAAAGGTAATTTTACACAATAAAGCTGTTGAAAAATCGATGTATACTCTGAAGCTCGACTTAATACCATATTTTAAAATAAAAGGAGATATGACTTATGAAACTTGATAACTTTGTAGCATCCAGCGACATCTATGATGTTTATGAATCTGATGGAATGGCAGTCAGGATCTATAAGAAGCCTGAATACAAGGAAAAGTGTCTGTATGCGGCTCTTACACACGCAAGAGTTGAAACAACACTTGGCAATTCCTTTATAAAGATGCCTGTTCTTCACGAGGTTTCCGTTATCGACGGCAAATGGGCTATTACAATGGACTTTATAAAAGGTAAGACTCTTCAGCAGCTTATGGACGAAAATCCAGACAAGAAAGACACATATCTTAACCAGTTTATCGACATTCAGTGCGAGATACACGCTCAGTATATGCCACTTCTTTCAAAGCTTAAAGATAAGATGGCAAGACAGATCAAGACTCTTGGTCAGATCGACGAGATAAAGAAGTATGAGCTTCTCACAAGACTTGATTCAATGCCAAAGCACATCAAGCTTTGCCATGGTAACTTTGAGCCAAAGAACGTTATCATCAATGACGAAGGTACTTATGTTATCAATTGGGGTTCTGCTAGACAAGGCAATGCTTCTGCTGACGTTGCAAGAACATACCTGCTGTTCTGCCTTAACAATCCTGATCTTGCTGAGGCTTATCTTGATAAGTATTGCGTAAAGAGCGGAACATCTAAGCAGTATGTACAGGCTTGGTTGCCGATCGTTGCAGCAGCACAGCTCATTAAGGGCAAACCGGAGGAGAAGGATCTGCTCATGAAGTGGATCGACGTTGTAGATTACGATTAGTCTTTTCGTCAGGTTGTAACAAATTTGTAACCTCTTATTGTGCAAATAGCTAAAAAATGATTTATCCCGATTATGAGTTTCGTCATAATCGGGATATTTTGTTACAATTCTTTATAATCTCTTTACAGAGTAATTTTCATGTGATATAATGTGAAACTGTTGAAATATGACATAATGATTTAGGACTACAGAGGTTATTCGGAGGATCAATATGAAAAAGCTAATGATAGCTGTTGCTATAGTTTGCACTATGTTTACTTTCCCGGCTTGTGGAAAAAATGCCGATAATAAAACAGAAAATAATGTTAATCTTACAAATAATGACGTAACGACAGCTCAGACAGAGGTTTCTGATGAAGTGCCAGACGAAACTACTTCACTCCCTGACAGAAGCACTCTTGAAAAGATACCAGACGAGGCGGTTGATTCGTTTAATCAGGTCGTAGATGTCTGCAAGGAGATATATCCTTTGGCTGAAAAAACAAAAAGGCTTTATGGCTATACGGGCACTAAGACTGTGAACAAAAAGAATTGTTACATTTTTGTTATATATGATAAAAATGACGATGTGTTGACAAAGGTGGCAACTGTCGCTGCCGAGGTCGCATCAGATAAGCTTTACGTTCTTGATGATGAAACAGGAAGTGCTGAAAAAATCAATACCGAGGATGTTAAAACTCAATCTACAGAGTCGTGGGCAGACCAAGTAACTGAGTCTTTTGCTGAATACTATCAGAGCAAAGAGGTTAATGACCATCTTGCTGCAGTTGTTGAAACAGCCGCGGTTAAAACAGTTCGCTAATACTTTATATAAAAAATTCACACCAGAGAATTTTCTGGTGTGAATTTTTTTATTCGATCTCTTCGTTGTTGTCAGTATCAGTGCTTGTGATGATATTTGTTGCATATGTAAGTGTAAGCAGGCTGTCACCTAAATGGACATTTTCCACAACTATGTTTTCATAGTCGATGCTAAGATCATAATGTGAAAAATTCCAGAACGCTTTTAGACCAAGATTTACAAGCTGGTCTGCAATAGCCTGAGTGTTTGCCTTCGGTATACAAAGCACAGCTACAACAGGGGAGTTTGCTTCGCAAAAGCTTTCTATATCATTAGTGTGACGAATCGGTATGTTTCCTACCACTTCACCAGTGAGCTTAGGGTTTATATCAAATATGCCAATGAGATTGCAACCCCTTGTTTCAAAGTTAATATGTGTGGCGATAGCTTTACCAAGGTTTCCTGCACCGATAAGTATGGTCTTGAAATGCTTGTCTACTCCCAGTATCTTGCCTATTTCCATTCTAAGCTCGTCAACGTGATAGCCATATCCCTGCTGACCGAATCCGCCAAAGCAGTTAAGGTCTTGTCTTATTTGTGAAGCCGTGAGCTTCATTCTATCAGAAAGCTCCCTTGAAGATATTCTTTCAAGTCCTTCTTTTTGAAGCTCACCTAAAAATCTATAATAACGTGGCAGTCGTTTTATTACTGATGCGGATATCGAACCGTCTTTAGACATATATTTACACTTTCCTTTACTAAAAAACATGATTGATAAATAAATAACAATATCACATAATATAATAGCACTAATCTTTTCTTTTGTCAAGGACTTGTAAACTCTGGCTATTTCAACTTTTGTAGTGCTACAATAGATATTGGACAAAATTAAGAAAAAAGAA